>CAMBYJ010000185.1 GCA_945872015.1 Chitinophaga pinensis
AGCTATCTGTTGGATTCTAGTTATGTTGAATTTATTAAGAAGCAAGATACTAGTAAATATAGTTTGCAAATGAACAATCATTTACAGCCATTGCAGGCTTTGTATTTTGATGAAAATGAAAAATTGATTTCGTACCATATTAATTGCTATGCTGGTGGATTTCCTAATTTAGATTGGAATAGGAATCAGGTTATGGATGTTTTTCCTCCATTACAGCAAGCCCCTGTTGATAGTTTAATTTCATTAGAATTGATTCGAAATAGTATTCGTTCAGTAGTTGGCGTTAATAGAGTAGATTCATTAAGATATAGCAATACAGTTATTGTTTTCTGGAATCGATTCATGGGTCGTCAATCAGAGAAATTTATTCACACCGTTCAGCAAAATATTAAATTGTCGAAGGCCGGCAACGTGAAGTTGATTTATGTGAATAACGATAATGTCTTTTCGGGTCTGTAGTACTTATTGATTTAGTGTGTTATTTTAGGTGGTTAATTTTAATCCCATTGTCTTACACAATTCATATTTTTTACTCTTTGCATTATTGAATCATTCATAAAAATTAATTATTGATTTTCGAGGTTCAATTTATGTCTCCAATGTATGGTTTCGGCGACTTTTTAGACTGTTTTTTGCCTTACGTTTAATTTGGGAATTCTAAAATTTATTCAGTTTGCCCCTATTTTGTTTAATATTTTGTCTGATATCCTAAACAATTGTCATTTTAATATGTTATATTCGTGTTATTGTTAAGTTAAAACAACCATTGAAGGCAGAAATCAATTCAAAAAACGCGGAGAAACCGAAAATCCTTAAGAGTAGGGCCAACCAAATCATTGTATTATGGAGCATTTAAAAATTGCCAGCGATAATTACGTCGCATTCACGTTCTTCATTGGAACGATGGCCATGATGGCCGCATCTGTTTTCTTCTTCTTTGAATTAAACAACACATCACCAAAATGGAGAACATCTGTTCTTGTTTCAGGATTAATTACTTTCATTGCAGCAGTGCATTACTACTACATGAGAGGTTATAATCTTGAGACTGGAGATTCACCAACATTTTTCCGTTATGTAGATTGGATTCTTACTGTGCCTTTAATGTGCGTAGAATTCTATTTAATTACTAAGAAAGCGGGAGCTAAAATTGGATTGTTATGGAAACTGATTTTTGCTTCTATCGTGATGTTAGTAACAGGTTATTTTGGAGAAACTGTTTACAGAGATGCTAGCGTAATGTGGGGAATTATCTCAGGTGCTGCATATTTCTATATTGCGTATTTAGTTTGGTTTGGCGAAGTTGCTCATTTAGCTCAAACAGCAGGAACACAGGTTGCAAAAGCTACTCGTGTTTTAGCTTGGTTTGTATTAGTAGGTTGGGCGATTTATCCATTAGGATACATCCTAGGAACTCCAGGTGGATTATTTGGAATGCAATTAGTAGCTGATCCAGCTGCTGCAGCGCACTCAATGGATATTGTTTACAATATCGCTGATGCAATTAATAAAATCGGATTCGGTTTAGTTATCTATAGCCTTTCAAGAAGCGAAGATTAATTTCTACGATATCTCATATTGATTAGAGGGGCTTGGATAATTTATTATACAAGCCCTTTTAATCTTTAAATCGCAAAAGAAAAATTGAATTGAAAATGGCAATTATCAACGTAGGTAGTTATAGTAATTTAAATACCCATCTCTCAAAGGAATCTTCTGTTAATACGAAGATGAGTTGGGTAAACGTATTTAAAGCTATCGTTACTAATCGTTCATTTTTAATTTTAATGGTTTCCTTATTTTTATTGTTATTGGGCAATGAAAGTAAATTACAATATCTAATTGGAAATGGTTTGCTTTTTATTGGATTGGCAACAGTAGGAATTCCACATGGTGCCGTTGATCATTTATTAGAAAGTGGTCATTGGGTTTCAAGAAGTACACCCAGATTTATACTTGTTTACCTTGCTTATTCATTTGCGATGGCTTTGTTTTGGTACTTATCACCTAAACTAGCTCTTTGTCTTTTTTTATTTTATTCTTCATGGCACTTCGGTCAATCTGATGGAGAGCAATGGGGATTAGGTAGTATGTTTTCTTATTTGTGGGGTTGTACAGTGTTATTTTTTTTATTGGGTACACATTACAACGAAACAAACGAAATTTTAAAATCAATTAGTGGAGTATCAATGCCTTTTTCTTCTCCAGTTTGGTTAATTACACCTTTCTTTTTTATGGCATTTTACAAACGTAGTTATTCGTATGCGATAACTATCTTATGGCTGCTAGTATCTAGTCAACTACCACTTATGTTAGCCTTTGGATTATATTTTATTGGGCAGCATAGCTTGACGAACTGGCAACAAATTTCAAAGACGTTAAATATGGCGCATCATAAGATTTGGATCTATTCAATGCCTTTTCATTTAGGGGCTTGGTTTGTTTTAGCTCTTTTCTTTTTTGTTTGGCCTATGCTAAATATTTCTAGCGATTATAATCGTTGGGGAATCTTTTTTATATTCATTGCATGTGTGAGTTTGCCGCATATCATATCGGTGCACTTATTCAAAAAGAAATCTGAAACAATTTAACTAAACACCTTCTTTTTTTGTTAATCAGAAATCAAAACAACTTTATGATTTTTGAAACTGATTATAAATCCATCCAAGAAAGAATTGAATCAATCGATCCTTTGCAGTATGGTAAAACAAGGAACTATTTAAACGGTGCTGTTACTTATTTATCTCCTTATATTTCACGTGGTGTAATTTCTACGCGTCAGATTGCGCAAGCTGTTTTAGCAAAGGGTTATCATCCTTCAGAAATTGAATCGTTTCTAAAAGAACTAGCTTGGCGTGATTATTTTCAGCAAGTGTGGATTGCCCTAGGTGATGAGATCAATGATGATGTGAAAAACAAACAAGATTGCAATCATTTTTTAATTCCGAAACAATTAGTTGATGCTTCAACAGGAATTGAAGCAATTGATAAAACGATTAACGATTTATATCAAACTGGTTACATGCATAATCATTCGCGTATGTATGTTGCTAGTATTGCTTGTAATATTGCGAAGAGTCATTGGAGTTTGCCAGCAAAATGGATGTATTATCATTTGCTTGATGCCGATTGGGCTAGTAATGCGCTCAGCTGGCAATGGGTTGCCGGAGCTTTCAGTAGTAAAAAATATTATGCTAATCAGGAGAACATCAATAAGTTTTGCAATTCGCAACAAAGGGGGACTATACTAGATAAGAGTTACGAAGATTTAGCAGCTCTTGATTTATCATCATCGTTTGAAGATTTGATTGAATTAAACCTTCAAACGGAATTGCCTTCATCTTCAGAATTAAAATTAAATAATCAACTTCCAACATACATATACAATTTTTATAACCTCGATTGTAAATGGGATAGTGAAATTCAAGCAAACAGAATTCTTTTATTAGAACCATCATTTTTTAGTAAGTACCCTATAAGCAATCGAACAATTGAGTTTGTAATTAATTTATCCAAAAATATTGAGGGTATTCAGATTTTTACTGGATCGTTCGATGAATTGCTTCAGCATATAAATCCATCAAACATAAATTATAAAGAACACCCAACGAATAAGCATTACAAAGGAATAGTACATTCACGTGAATGGATGTTTGAAAATACAGTGGGGTATTATCCTTCCTTTTTTTCGTTTTGGAATAAGGCAAGCAAGAAAACAACATTGTGGAGTAAATGAGTAAGCCTTCAATCAATATTGTTTGGATAAAAAGAGATATCCGTTCGCAGGATCATGCACCTCTATTTGCTGCAGATAATGCTGATGTACCTTATTTGATTATCTATTTGTTCGAACCTGAAATGATTGCTTACAAGGATTCTAGTTTAAGGCATTTGCAATTTCAATATCATGCGCTTCAGGATTTAAATAATACGTTAGCATCTCAGAACAAAAAAGTTGAAGTGCTATACGGAAATGCAATTGATGTTTTTCGAAGTCTATTGGAAACATTTCAAGTAAAAACAATATTTAGTTATCAAGAAAGTGGAACACTCATTACGTATCATCGAGATATTCTTTTGTCTGAATTATTCAAAGACTATAATTGTAGATGGAAAGAATTTCAAAGGGATGGAGTTGTAAGAGCTATTAAAAACAGAGATGGATGGGATGAGAAATGGAGAGAAGTAATGGAGGCTCCTTTGATTGTGAATACGTATCAAAACAATAAGGCAGTCAATTTTGAAAATAATTTTTTACTTCCAGAACGCCTTCAACGAGCAATGAGTAAATACTCTTCACTTATGCAACCTGCAGGTGAAAAATTCGCTTATCAGTATTTAAATTCTTTTGTTCGTGACAGAGGTGTGAATTATAGCCGACATATCAGCAAGCCTTCTGAAAGTAGAATGAGTTGTGGCAGACTATCACCCTACATTAGTTGGGGGAATCTGAGCATACGGCAGGTTTATCAGTATGTAAAGTCTTATAAGAACAAGCATTCAAATATGTTTGCACTGAATAATTTCTTGACCCGTTTGCATTGGCATTGTCACTTTATTCAAAAGTTCGAATCGGAATGTTTGTTTGAATTTGTCTGTGTGAATAAAGTGTATGAGGACTTAATTACCACTAAGAATTCAGAATACATCAAGCGTTGGAAA
>CAMBYJ010000186.1 GCA_945872015.1 Chitinophaga pinensis
ATATACAAATCAGCACAAATGATATTGCTTCTGGCTTGTATCTATTAAAGTCACAATCAAAAACAACAAATTACCAATCGAAATTATTTTATAAAAAGTAAAAGCATCAACTTATTTCGCTATCTTGTAATGTGATATTTGATTTTAAATGCTGACTAAAACGAATTCCATTATTCATTTAATAAACACACCTGTACTAATAACAGATGTTTCTTTTAATATTGTTGAATCTAACGAAGCAGCAAAAAATTTATTAGCATTAAGCGAGCAAACATTAAAAGGATCTATTTTTAATTTTATTGATAGCAACAAAGACAAGTTATCAAAACTAATAACTAACGACAAAGGCTATCTTGAAAACATACGTTTATTAAATGTCAGAAATTTACTGATTGATAAAACGTGGACAATAAAAGCAAGTGCTTGCGAAATCAATGCAGAAGAAACTGGCTATTGTTTTTTACTTGAAGAAAGCATCGAAGAGAAATATCAATCGATCGAAAAAGAAAGAGATTTTTATAAAGAACTTTTAGATAATATGCCTGCCGATGTGGGGGTATTTAATGAAGATCAGAAATATCTTTATGTAAATCCTCATGCCATCAAAGACCCTGAAATGCGAAAGTGGATTATTGGCAAAGATGATTTTGATTATTGTGAGTCGAGGAATATACCAACAACAATTGCTAAAGACCGACGAGATAAGTTTAAGGAGTTTTTAAAAAACAAATCTACATACTATTCGTTCGAAGAAACAAGCGAAAGAAATAATATCGCATCACATAATCTTCGAATTGTTTATGGTTTTTATAATCCCGATGGTAGCTTTAAATATGCCTTGGGTTATGGTATTAACATTGACCAATTAAAAAATTACGAGCTTATCAATATCCGACAACAATCAGCCATCGAAATTTCAAATGATGGAATTGCTTTATTGGATGGAGATGGTCACTATACGTACGTGAATAAAGCTCTCGTGAAAATGCTTGGCTTAAAATCTGACAAGAATATAATTGGACGAAAATGGAAGGAGTTTTTTCCAGATTCTGAAATAAGCCATTTGGCCGATGATGTCTACCCTATTCTACTAGAAAAGAAATTCTGGCGAGGAGAAGCTTACGGTTACAAAAATGATTTCAATGAAAAGTTAATTGTTGAATTAACAATGAACTTAATGCCTGATAAAGGTATTGTTTGTATTTGCCGTGATGTAACAGAACGTAAACATCAAGAAGAGCAATTAAAACGATTAGCATTAGTGGCTCGTAGTACTAATAGCATGGTTATTATTTCTGATGCTAATTCAAAAATTGAATGGGTAAACGATGCCTTTACTAACAGTATGGGCTATACGCTAGAAGAAGTAAGAGGAAAAGAACCGAGAACAATCTTCAATGGACCAGAAACAGATCCACAAATAATTGAAAAGTTGTTTGAGACGGAATCCAAACATCTACCATTTGCAGGAGAAAAGCTATCCTATAAAAAAGATGGAACCACAATCTGGGTTTATTTAATGGTCAATCCGATTTTTAATAATAACGGAGAACTGACCAACTGGGTATCGGTTGAAACGGATATCACACCAATAAAAAACGCAGAGTTTGTTTATCAAAATGCACTAGTAAAAGAAAAAACACTTAGCGATTTAAAATCACAATTCGTATCACTTGCCTCGCATGAATTCCGAACACCACTTGCAGGCATCATGACAAGTATTGAAATTGTAAAAGTGATTTTAGATAGAGAAAAAGCAGTTTATCCTGATAGAATCGATATTCATCTAGAACGATGTATTGAAGAAATTCAACGACTAACCTCCATCATGGATAATGTTTTGATTTCAGGTAAAATGCAAATGGGTAAAATGCCTTTTGAGCCATTGACTCGCGACTTTATTACATTCTTTAATGAAGTCATAAAAAACTTCCAAATGATTTCTCCTGATCGAAAACTGGAAATAAAAAATCCGTTTGATGCAATAGAAATGATATTTGATAGTAAACTACTTGAACATGCATTCAATAATATTTTAAATAACGCCAATAAATATTCTCCAAAAGACACATTAATTAATATTGAATTGAAGGATATAAACGACGCCATTCAAATTACAGTCATCGACTATGGAATTGGAATTCCTGAAGAAGAACAAATTAATTTGTTTAGTTCCTTTTTCAGAGCATCAAACACTATCTCGCACCATGGTACGGGACTAGGACTTGGAATTGTGAAACAATTTATCGAAATTCACGGAGGTAAAGTGACTATCGAAAGTAAGATTAATCAAGGCTGCAAGGTAATAATCACCCTGCCAAAATCTATTCAACCAATCTAACATGGGGAAATTATTAGTTATTGAAGATGAATTGATATTGAGAGAGAACCTGAAGGAACTATTAACAATTCATGGTTATGATGTTACTACAGCAAGTGATGGTGAAGAGGGATTGCAAGCCATAAAAGCGACAAGTCCTGATTTAGTAATATGTGATATTCGTATGCCGAAACTTAATGGATACGAGCTTTTCGAAGAGGTTAAAAATATGCCTGAAACGTTTATGCCTTTTTTGTTTTTATCTGCAAAAGTAGAGCACGATGATATCCGCAAAGGAATGAACTTAGGCGCTGATGATTATTTAACTAAACCTGTAAACAAAACTGATTTACTGTCTGCAGTTGAAACACGATTAAAATTAAGAAGTAAAAAACTATCAGAAATTTCCGATCGTTCACACAAGAACATTTCCGATAAATTAGATTTATCACAAGAAGAGTCGAATGAAATTCTTGCTAAACTAAGCAAGGCCGAGATACGTGTTTTATATTACGTTGCTCAAGAAAAATCGACACAGGAAATTGCTAACCTTATTAATTTAAGTCCCAAAACAGTTGAAAACCATCGCCACCATATCAGTAAGAAATTAGATTTAAAAGGCGGCCACAGCGTTTTAACCTTAGCATTAAAAATAAAGCCTTATCTGAATATTTCATAAGATTTTATTTTTCTTCTTTTTCCCTTACTTCTTCTCCAGTAGAATTAACATTTCCTATTGATGAACGAATTGCTTTCGCATAGGCAATAATTGCATTCTTTTCTTCAGCGGTTAAAATGGCTTCTTTATGTATCAGTGTGTACGAATCCATTGGCATCCAGCCTTCTGTTTGCGACTCAATCACTTCTTCCATCTTTTCATCCATTTCATTTGAATCATAATTTAAAAACTCATCGAAATTTAAATGCTGTTTTCCTTCACGCACATGATTGGTTAAATACCAGCCCACAGGTTGAATTTCTGCATACCAGGGATATTTCGTAGTATTCGAATGGCAATCGTAACATGCTTTTTGCAAAGACGCTTTTACATTGGCTGGCATTGGACTTTTCACTTCAATAGATCGTGATAAATCGCCATTGCCAATATTTTTTGTCGGACGAATTAATTGCAATATTCCAAACAAGAATACAATTGTTATTATTACTTTTTTCATAGTTCTTCTATTTTTCAAAATTATAAAAAAGTGGGCACCTTACGATGCCCATGAGACAATTACAATAATCCCCGTCCCGATTTTTTTACTATTATCAATTTGATTAGCAGCTCAGATTTTCTGTTGCTATTTATTAGCATTTTATTTTTTAGCATTACAACCAATAGCCTTTTATAAAACATCTTATCAAAACCTTTACAATATTCTACATAAATTAGTATGATTATTAAGATATTCCTCATGCTAAAAATTGAGTTTTGTCATGAAAACGCAACAGGCTATCCATCAACATATATCAGTTGAAAGAAAACCTAAATTTCGTCCATTTTCATTGGGAATTTTTCAGTATTATTGAGAATGACTTTCGCTAGACGGTTTTTATTTTTATTACTTCTGATAAGCACGTTTTTGTTTTCAGAAAAAGCTGTTGCAACCCATATTGTAGGTGGCGAATTAAACTATCAATATCTTGGAAATAATGTTTATCGCATCTGGCTAACTGTCTACCGCGATTGCTATAACGGAGTTCCACCGTTTGATAACCCAGCTTCAATAGGTGTGTTTGATGCAGGTAATAACTCATTAATTTTTGAACGACTTTTAGTTCGTAATCCTTCGGATACCATTCCTCCAACTATTAACTCTCCTTGCTTTATTCCACCTACCAATGTCTGTTACGAACGCACTACCTACACCGATACCATAACATTACCCCCTTCTTCGCAAGGATACATTTTATCGTATCAACGGTGCTGCAGAAACGTTACAATTTTAAATATCATTGATCCTACATGGACAGGAGCTACCTATCTTGCATACATTCCTCCAACAGGTATTTTTCCTGTAAATGGTAATCCGAAATTTAATAACTGGCCGCCTCCATTTATCTGCGCAGGTATTCCTTTTGTTTTTGATAATAGTGCTACAGATCCTGAAGGTGATTCTATTGCATATGAAATATGCGCACCTTTTATGGGAGCTGATACCATCGACCCAATGCCGCAACCGCCAAACAATCCGCCTTACAGCAGTGTTATCTGGCAACCACCCTACTCTCAATCAAACATTCTTAATGGTGCTCCAGATTTAAATATCGATTTCAATACTGGCATACTTACATGCACGCCAACTACTGTCGGACAATTTGTTGTTGGTG
>CAMBYJ010000187.1 GCA_945872015.1 Chitinophaga pinensis
AGTAATCCTAAAAAAAGTGAAATTCCTAACCAAACAACCTGCTTTCCATATTTTTGAGAATAATCAAATAAGTTTGGATGATCTGGATCAAGTGCAGTAGAATAAACAGTCGCCATTCCCATTATCAAAAATAGAAAATACGTAATTAATAATGGCCAATCTAAATGGCTGGTTAATTTTTCTCCCTGTCTCATTCACTAATTTTTAAAAGAAGCTTCTAAAATTCGTTTCTCTTTTTCTTTGTCTTTAACTTTTCGAGTCAAATATTTTTCGATCATTAAACTTGCAGTTGGTGCAGCCCATGTTCCTCCAAAACCAGCATTTTCAATAAAAACTACAATCGCAATTTTCGGCTTATCCATTGGTGCAAAACAGGTAAAAACAGCGTGATCTTCACCCTGTGGATTTTGAACTGTTCCTGTTTTACCACAAACAACTATTTTCTCTTCATTGTTAATTTTAGCTCTACCTCCAGTACCTCCCGAAACATATACTACTCGTCTCATACCTTCTATTATAGGATCGTAATGTTTTGCATCAATCATTGATCTATGCTTTACTCTAAATTGAGGTAGTGAACCTTTATTACCAATTGATTTTACAAAATGAGGCGTGTAATACCAACCTTTATTTGCAATAATACAAGCAATATTCGCCATTTGCAATGGAGTCAATTTTACCTCTCCTTGACCAATTGAAATGGATCGAATCGTAGAAAATGCCCATCTTAAATGTCCATACCATTTATCATAATAAGCAGAATTTGGAATTAATCCTGGACGTAAACCTGTTGCATCTGCATCAAACTTTTGTCCTAATCCAAAACTCATCATGTATTTATGCCATTTATTTAAACCAATTTCAGCATCTGCAAAAACACTTTTCTTTTTTCCTTGTTGTAAAATACGTCTAGTGACAGCATAATAATATGGATTACATGAAAATTTAATCGCATCCATTAAATTTCCTGCACTCGCATGATTATGACAACCTACCATTCCTTTATTACATGGGAATCCTGATTCAGGAGTAATAACTCCCTCTTGTAATCCAATTAAAGATTGTAATAATTTAAATATAGATCCTGGAGGATACTCTGCTGCTAAAGGTCTTGGAAATAACGGCATATCTTTATCCAATATTAATTTTGGATAATTTTTAGCGATATTTCTATTTCCCACCATTAAATTTGGATCATAAGTTGGAGAAGATACTAAGGCTAAAATTTCACCTGTTGAAGGTTCAATAGCAACAATACAGCCTCTTTTTCCAGTCATTAATCTTTCTCCATATTCTTGAAGTAAAATATCAATTCCTAACTTAAAATTCGGTCCTTGTCTTGCAATTGTATCGTAAATTCCATCCATGTAAGGCTTCAACTCATTGTTTCTTGCAGAAGTTACAATGTATCTTATTCCCTTTTGACCCCTTAATTCTTTTTCATAGAAACGTTCAATACCTGCACGTCCAATATTATCGCTCCTTCTGTAAAAATGATCTTCTTTTATTTCTTCTTCATTTACTTCTGAAAGATACCCGAAAATGTTTGCTCCATTTGGATAAGTATAACTTCGCATACTTGTAATTTCCTCATAAAATCCAGGAAATTTATCTAAATGAGGTGCGATAGTTGCTATTTCTTCCAAGGTCATTTCCTTGATAAAAGCATATGGTCGATCACTTTGATAATTAGGTTTTTTCTTGTAATTATCGTTTTTATCGCGGTATGTTCCTTGCTCTTTTACAATTTCCTTAAAACGAAGCGCAACAGAATCTTTAGTCCATCCTAAAACCTTTGCAAATGCTGCAGTATCTAAATGTTTAATTTCATCTTCAATAAACATAAGGTTATAATAAGTTCTATTTGATACAACTTTAACCCCTTTTCGATCAAAAATAGCTCCTCTTGGCGGGACAATTTGTTTCCTTTTTTCAGCAATTTCTTGCGCTCGTAAGGTCCATGAATCATCAATAACTTGCATGAAAAATAATCGGACAATGTAGATAAGTCCAACCGTAATAATAAAAACAATAATTACATACTTTCTTGCGTCGAAATTCATCTTTCTTTTGGCTTACTAACGAATACTACTTGTAAAAGTATACAAAGAAGATAGGATATCGGTAAACTTAAAATAGTTTTTTGGAAAATAAATAAGATTTCATTCCATTTGAACATTTCAAACATGAAAAACCAAAAATGGTGTATCAATAATAGTATACCAAAAACGTATATAAACCATCTTTGACCCATCTCTGAAATAGAACCTTCTTTATTAGAATCGTATCCATCACGTGGTGCAAAAATTTTGAAAATGAATGGTCGCAAATATGCAAGTACCAATAATGAAGAAGTATGTAAACCATAAGTATTTGACAATGCATCAATACTCAATCCCATAATACAAGCAATTAACAATAGTAAAATTGCATTAATTTCAAAAGGAAGTAACACAATAAACAAAGGATAAATCATTGGGTGAATACCAAGTCCAACTTCCAACTGATTGAAAATCAATGACTGTGCTAACACAAAAAATAAAAATCTAAATAATTGTACTAAGATTAATCTCATTCTTCTTTATCTTCTGGTATTGTTTCCTCTAACTTACTTTGCTCTTCTTGAAATAAATTCTTTACAATGTAAACATTTTGAATTTTTCTGTAATCTTCTGAATAAACTAATGACACATCCCATAGTGGTTTTCCTTCAACTGTTCCCAATTTCAAGATTCTTCCTACCATTATTCCTCTAGGGAAAATTCCTGAACCTCCTCTTGTAACAACTTTAGACCATTTTTTTATTTTAATATCGTTTGAAATACCATCTATTGAACCAATACGGGCACTACTCCCGTTCCACTTTAATAATCCGAATGCGCCAGAATTTTCGATCATTACATCTAAATTAATATCAGCAGTAAGTACCGATTTAACAACTGCATAATTGGCACTTGTATTGTGTATTACTCCAACAATTCCTTTGTCAGAAAATACACCATCTCCTCTTTTTACACCCTTAGAACTTCCAATGTTTAACGTGAAGTAATTGTTTCGTTTATCGAATGTTGAGTTGATTACAACTGCAGGAATATAATCATATTGCTGTTTAAATAATGTATCGTTTATTTTTACGATTCCATTATTCAAACGAATAAATGTATTTGGATTCTTTTTTCTTAATCGAATGTTCTCTTTTTGCAATTTTTCGTTATTTGAGCTTAAGTTCCAATGCTTCGTAAACTCATATTCAATACTTAAAAATGATCCTGCTACTGCAGATGCTGTTGTAAGGTATTGAGAACGAGGAAAATTTAATGAAGAAAAATAATTTGACAAGGCAAATACTTGCAACAGAACGAACAATAAGAATACTCGAAAACGTCGAAAAAAAGCCCTTAAATTATGCATTATATAAACGAAAAAAGTCCCGAGAATTTCCCGGGACTACAAATATAATTGAAATATATTAATCTTTAATCAAGAATTGGTAACGTTCTACATTTTTCAATGCGATACTTGTTCCTCTTGCTACCGCTCTAAGTGGATCTTCAGCAATATGAACTGGTAACTTTGTTTTTGCAGAGATACGTTTATCTAATCCTCTCAACATTGAACCACCACCTGCTAAGTAAATACCTGTTTTGTAAATATCCGCAGATAATTCTGGTGGAGTCATCTCCAATGCACTTAAAATCGCTTCTTCAATTTTACAAATTGTTTTATCTAAAGCATGTGCAATCTCAGTGTAACTAACTACAATCTCTTTTGGAATACCTGTCATTAAATCTCGTCCACGAACAGCAAAATCTTCTGGTGGAGTATCTAATTCAGGTAAAGCTGCACCAACTTGAATTTTGATTTGCTCTGCAGTACGCTCACCAACCAAAATATTGTGTTGACGACGCATGTACTCCTCAATATCATTTGTAAAATCATCACCCGCAATACGAATTGATTTATCACAAACAATACCTCCTAAAGCGATGACAGCAATTTCTGATGTACCACCACCTATATCAATAATCATGTTACCCATTGGTTCTTCTACATCGATACCGATACCGATTGCAGCAGCCATTGGCTCATGAATTAAATATACCTCTTTTGCTCCTGCATGTTCAGCAGAATCACGTACAGCTCGTTTCTCTACCTCAGTAATACCTGAAGGTATACAAATTACCATTCGAAGAGCAGGATTAAACAAACTTCTACCTGGATTAATCATTTTGATCATTCCACGAATCATTTGTTCTGCACTTTGGAAATCCGCAATTACACCATCTTTCAACGGACGAACCGTTTCAATCAATTTGTGCGTTTTACCGTGCATTTGTTGTGCTTTCTTCCCAATGGCAACAATTTTACCACTTTGAATGTCTCTTGCAACAATAGACGGCTCATCTACCACTACTTTATCATTCATGATAATTAGTGTATTCGCTGTCCCTAAGTCGATCGCAATCTCTTGCGTTAAAAAGCTAAATAATCCCATTTTCTCTTGGTGCTTTTTTTAGAAGCTTGAATTGTTACATAGTTTCTTCGTAAAAACTGAAATTTTGTTACACTTTTCGTGAAAAAAAATTCAATTAATGTTTGAAGTGTCTATTTCCTGTGAACACCATTGCAATATTATGCTC
>CAMBYJ010000188.1 GCA_945872015.1 Chitinophaga pinensis
AAGGAGAAAAGACAAATTAACTTATTTTTTATCGAATTCAGGCTGGTATTTTTTATGACGTACTTTAGCCTCAAACCATTGATGAAAGATAATCAGTTCATGACTTCGCGGAATCCATTTGTAATCGGGCTTATCTGATTGCAGTAAGAGAAAATCTTTCTTCTTATCGAGCCATGTTTCTTTAAAATCGAATCCGTTCATGGCGAGGTGACGAAGAATTCTAAATATCACGACATCGCGTTTACGAACTGATTTCATTTTAGAAGTTCGCTCAATATGCTTTCGCAAACTCTCAATACGTTGATCGGCTAAATCAATCTTCTCTGTTGCAAGCGTGAGAAATATTTGCAATAAACGAATTCCGATATTCCATCCCTCCTTTTCATTCTCAATTTCCTTGGTATCCTGTAATTGAAAATTCGATTTTTTATAATCTCCCTGTAAAAACAAAGTGGCGGCTAAAAGATATTTTCTTCTTGATAATTCTTCTTCGGTATTACCAATTAATTCCTCAGCAATAATTTCATTTAACGCCTTATTGCTTTTTGTATAATTCCCTAAGTAGATATTTAAAAATGCTAAGGATTCTTTATAATAATTTTTATCGGAAGGACGCAAGCCAGGGAAACGCAATGCTTCTTCATTACTCTTAACTGCATCAGTAAATTTGAAATTATTCATTTGCGTTGCAGCCAGATTTGTATAAGCCTCAGCAATTCTTGTAAATTGTTTAAGTGAAGGTTGTTGTTGCAAATTAGCTATCAGCTCTTGTAATAAAAACTCTGCATCATCATAATTTTCATTAGCATGAAACAACTGTAATTTTAAGAGTGCTATATTGTAATAGACATTCCAGCTGTAGGATATGCTGTTTTCATTTTCTAATTTCTCAATTGCATTCGATAATTCATAGCGAATATCTTTCCGTATCGTTGATTGGTCTTGATATGTTCGAATAAGCTTGTAAACGAAATATTGCGCTTCATTAAGCGTATTTTTTCGCTGCTGTAATTCTTTCATTTCCTCTAACAATTTAACTGGATCGTTATCAGGAAACAGATTTGCATTCAATAAAAATTTCAAATTAATAAAGCAAATCCACTCATCATACAACTCAAACTTCTCTGAAAGACTTAATCCTCTTTTAAGGATGCGAATCATTTCCTTGTTATTCACTCCTCGTGCAGCGACATTATACGATATTCCAATTAACTTTTTCACTTCCATCAATCCCATAAAATAAGGAGAGTTCACATCCTCTCGGTACAGATTTACATCAAGGTAATTGGACTCGTACATTTTCTCTCGAAAACGTTCAACTAGTTTATTAAAGGTGCGCTGTTCTACCTTTGAATTTCCATAGATTTTTTTTTGAATTTCAATTTCTGTTAAGTCATTATCGGAGCTAAATAAATCGAATAACTTTAGTGATTTCGACTGAGTAAGGCTAGCATCTTCGTGCAGCTCAAGAAACCTACGAAATGTCTTACGCTCATGACTTCTCAAGCGTAAAAAAAAACTTTGAGTATTTTTTAAAATTTCATTCATATTGTTTTTAAAATCGAAAAATTATTCTTTCTTTTGTAGGAGATACGATTTTTTATGATAGAGTTAATACTTGCACTTTTAATGAACATTGGATTCGCTTTTAACGGTGAATCTTTTCAACAAGATGAGGCCAATACAATTGTTATTGTTACGGATGAACAAACGGGCCAGTCTTTTACCTACGGAGGAATTGGATCCACTGGTGGTGTAGGGAACTACGAGACTGCTCCGAACACCATTCACTATACACTTCATAAGAACAAGGACGGCACCTACGTCTTAATCAAACGATAATTAAAAGGCATCTTTCGAGATGCCTTTTTTATTTACGCTCAGCAAAGATAGTTTTTAAGTATCAAATAAACACCTATTTAATGTATCCATTTATCATTTTATTAAAATTCATAAAATATTGTATTTCAATTAGATAGAAAAATAAAAATCAGATAATTTTTATTTTATTGAATTTTCAATTGTACCTAATTTGAAATAATGTCCCTTTTTCTTGTAATATCCTTCTATACATTTGTTCTTGTAAAGGGCTTTGTTTAACAAAGTAAAATTGTTTTGGCTTTTCTGTGTCACTCGGGTCTCGTTCTAAACGGGACCTTTGTGTTTTATGTTTATCCTATTTTTACCGGATGAAGTTGAAAGAAATCAAGTCGTACTTAGACCAGCAATACCTCAAATACAATCAAATTGATTTTATTGAGAACGACCCGATTTTAATTCCGCATTTGTACACCAAAAAAGAAGATATCGAAATCAGTGGATTCTTTGCTGCCACCTTTGCTTGGGGACAACGAATTACTATTATCAATAAATCAAAATTGTTTTTGTCATTAATGGACAACGACCCTTACAACTTTATCATACAAGCAAAAGCAAACGATTTAAAACCATTTAAGAAATTTGTTCATAGAACTTTTAATGGCGATGATGCTATTTTTTTAATCAAGCAACTACAATCTATTTATCAAAAACATGGCAGTTTGGAAAATTGCTTTCTCCACTATCACAAATCCCAAGAGTTACCCACTACGCTTGCGACTTGGAAAAACGAATTACTAAAAACAGCACCGGCACATCATTGTAAAAAACACTTTGGTAATCCTTTAGAAAACTCAACGGCAAAACGACTTTTAATGTTTTTTCGTTGGATGGTGAGAAATGATAAGCAGGGTGTTGATTTCGGCATTTGGAAACATTTTAAGCCATCAGAACTTTATATTCCCCTTGATGTACACACAGGGAATGTTTCGCGAATATTGGGCTTATTAAAGAGGTCGCAAGACGATTGGAAAGCTGTAGATGAACTTACAACAGCACTCCGAAAAATGGATGCAGCTGATCCTATTAAATACGACTTTGCTTTATTTGGAACTGGTGTAGAAGGTGAACTTCAGTTTTAATTATTTCGAGTACTGTTTATTGATCTCAGCATCCGAAGGTAATTCAGTTGAGGTATCACTCGATAATTTTGTCCACACCATATACTTTCCTGACCCCTTGCAAGCATATCCCACAATAGTATCGTTAGGTGCGAAATTAAGTCGCTGAAAAATTCTCCATCGCTTGTCCTTTTCCTGAACACCTACTTTTAAATCTAGTTTTTCTGTGTACGTATTTTTAAGATAAACGCGATAAGTCCCTTTCGACTCTATACATTGCAAACATGACTTCCCCCACTCCGACTTATACTTAACGATGTATTTAGCCAAATCATCCTCTTCTAAAAACGCTGAAGAAAACAGTCCGCCGATTAACACAAATACTAAAAACAAAATTTTCTTCACTATTTACAATGATTGTTTTTTAAAATAATAATTGCTTCCTCGTTACCCATTTTTTTTGAATAACTCCAATCCTTACAAGCTCCCTCAAAATCACCTTGTGCTTTTTTCACAAACCCACGATTATTATAAGCTTCATAATTACTTGCATCAAACATAAGGACTTTATTAAAATCATTCATTGCAAGATCATATTTTTTCAACTTCGAGTAGGCACTTCCTCGCGATAAATAAGCTTGAACATGGGTGCTATCAAAATTTAAAACTGTATTATAATCGCCTAACTCTCCTTCGTAATCACTGTCACTTCCTTTAATGAATCCTCTTTTTATGTAGGCATTGTAATTTAGGGTATCGAAGGATAACGCTTCATCGAGTAATTTAATTGCTTCTTGTGGGCGACTTAAACGAAATTGCACCATAGCCTTATTATAAAACTCATTCGACTTAGCTTTATCTTGAGCAAGGCCAGACTGAAAAATCACCATTAAAAAAAGTAAGACTGCAATTCTTAATTTCATTGACTTCATTTAAAAAAGAAAGGCCGCCAAATGACGACCTTTCATAAATTTTAGAACTTTTTATTTATCGATGCTAAGTAATTCAACTTCGAAAATTAAAGCTGTATTAGGACCAATTTTACCACCTGCACCTCTTTCGCCATAAGCTAAGTTAGAAGGTAAATAAAGCATCCATTTAGAACCAACAGGCATTAATTGTAAAGCTTCTGTCCAACCTGGAATTACTCCAGTTACAGGGAATGAAGCTGGCTCACCACGATCAACTGAACTATCGAATACAGTTCCGTCGATTAAAGTACCATGGTAATGAGCTGTAATTTTATCGTTTAATGTTGGCTTTACACCAGTTCCCATTTTAACTACTTTATATTGTAATCCACTAGCTGTAGTAACAACTCCTTCTTTCTTCTTATTATCTTCTAAGAAAGTTTTTCCTTTTGATTCGTTAGCTGCACCTTTTTCTTTTTCCTTACCCATCATGTATGTTTGGATAGCTCCTTCGCAAGCTTGAACTGTCATAGCTGGCTTGTTAGCGAAGAAATCCTTCATTCCCTGAGCCATGATATCTACATTCACGTCATCTAAATTACCTTGCTTCAAATTGTTTGCGATCGATACGCCAAGGCTGTAGCTAATCGAATCTTTTTCTGTTTTCATATTTGTGTTTGGTTTTTCCTGAGCATTACAAGAAGAAACTACCATTGCTATCACGAAAGCAGGTAGCATTAATTTTTTAAGTGTCATATTGTTTTTATTTGGTGGCAAATATA
>CAMBYJ010000189.1 GCA_945872015.1 Chitinophaga pinensis
TGTAATATGACTTCATAAACAGTGCCTTTCACAAATCCGGTTAGGATAACTTCCATATTGTAGGTGCCAGGCTTTTCAATACTAAAAAAATAATTGCCTAAGGTATCAGAAGTGGTGCTAGAAACAGAACCTCCATTTTTTACAACGACCACTGCAAAAGGGAGAGGTTCATTACTAATTGCATTAGTTATTTTTCCCGATAATAGGCTGTTTTGAGCATTGGTGTAGGTAATCGAAAATAGAAGAGCGAAGAAGAGAATTAGTTTTTTCATAGATAATTAAAGCACTTAAACAAAGCAAGTGGTGTTTTGTTCATGCAAAGGTAAAATTCGGTGGCAAGTATTTTAAAAATCGATGGAAAATTCCTTTCAGTTAATTAAGTTTGTGCATGGTTACTAGTGAAACGGTTATTCTTAAAAACGGACTTAAGGTTTTATATGAGCATCATCCAACTGCGGTTGTATCGCATGTGGCTGTGATGGTGAAAGCTGGTACTCGTGATGAAGGCAAGAACGAAGAAGGACTAGCTCATTATATCGAACATTGTTTGTTCAAAGGAACTAAGAACCGTAAGTCGTATCATATTTTAAATCGCCTAGAAGTCATAGGTGGTGATTTGAATGCTTACACAACTAAAGAAGAAACCTGTTTGCATGCTTCAGTAATGAATCAGTATCTGCCTCGAGCTGTCGAACTAATCGCAGACATATTTCATAATTCTATTTTCCCTGAAAAAGAAATTGAGAAAGAAAAGGATGTAATCATTGATGAAATTCATTCGTATCAAGATACTCCTTACGAGCAAATTTTTGATGATTTCGAAGGGCAGGTTTTTAAAGGACATACATTAGGACATCCGATATTAGGCACAGAGAAATCACTTCGCTCTTTCAAGCGTAAAAGCATTGTCGATTTTATCAAACGTAATTATCATCCTTCGGTGACTGTGTTTTCGGTGAGTGGTTCTATCGGATTAGAAAAAGCGATTGCACTGGCGGAAGAGTTTTTTGGCACAAAAAAATCAAATAGTAAAGTCCCTGTTCGAACAAAATATAAAAACTATAAATCATCAGAAGTAGAAATTCCAAAATCAATTTCACAGGTGCATTATATCAGTGGAACTCCTGGTTATGCATTGAATGATCCAAGACGTTATACATTGGTTTTGTTAAATAATTTACTCGGTGGACCAGGAATGAATTCCCGTTTGAATCTGAATGTGCGTGAGAAGTACGGATTTACCTATACGATTGAGTCGGGTTACCACACCTATAGCGATACAGGAATTTTCTTCTTGTATTTTGCTACCGATCAAAAGCATTTTAATAAAACATTGAAGTTGGCTAATCAAGAGTTAGATAAGTTATGTGATAAGCCTTTGGGTGATAAATTATTCATGCAATATCGCGAGCAGTTACTAGGTCAGATTATGATGGCGCAGGAAAATAGATTAAGTGTGATGCTTTCTCGTTCAAAAGCATTTTTGAATTTTGGTTCCGTTATATCTGTTGATGAAATCAGAGCGAAAGTGAAGAGTGTTTCTGCAAAAGATATTCAGACAGCAGCAAAAGATTTGTTGGGAAGCAAAGAACGATCAGCATTAATTTACAAGCCCGTTTAGTATAAAATCAAATTCGTAATTTAGCAGTATGACAAAATATTTTTTATCGGCATTGGTGATTTTTGCGATGATTTCTTCTTGTAAAAAAGATCAGGTGTTTTCAACCACTCCTGAAGTGAGCTTCGATAATTTTATTAAGTATTCTGATGCTGCCGGAGTTGATACTGCTGTTGATTTTATTTTTACGATTAAAGATGGCGATGGCGATATCGGATTTTTAGAGAATGAATTTAATACTTCTTGCGGAGCAGATAATAGCAATCTTTATATTGCTTACGAAGAGAAAAATGGAGCTGGTTACCGTCCGAAGAAAATATGGACGCAAGTAACAGATATCTCTTCTAACTGCGATACCAATATTTATTTCGATAGCGTACAAGTGAAATTTAATCAGCGTATGCAATACATCGAGCCTCCAGGAAATAGTAAAACGATTGAAGCAACTGTTACATATCGCATGGATTATATCAGTGCCTTGATTTTATTAAACACACAAGGTCGTTTTCAGTTTTATATTCGCGATCGTGCAAATAACATTAGCAATACTGCGGTGAGTACTGATTTATTTTTAAGCAAATAGTTTAGTTAAACGCGAATCCATTAGGAGCAATTCCTGCTAGTACAGAATCAATCAATGTTCCGTCTGCTTGATAGCGTAATACATAAGTTCTGGCAGAAAAATCAACGCGACTTGCGTATATTAAATCATCCTTCGGATTAATTCCCAAACCATAAAACGAAGAGCTTACTACAGTTGCTGGCGATTGTGTTGTTGCATAAATACTCAGCTTTTTAATTTCTCCTGCATAGCCATATTCTCCAGCTAAGAAAAACAGTTCATCTTTTGCTTTATTGATTTGTAATTTGATGGGATGATTGTTATACGCAAATGTAAATTGTTGTTCAATCGCATTAGTCGTTGGATTAATTTGAATCAGCGAACCAGCTATATCATCAGGAGTTGGAGTGAAGTCGCTGCCTAAACTACCTCTGCATAGCACCCATAATTTTCCATTAACATCTTGTTTGATAGAAGAAGGATTTACAGGTGTGTTAATCGTTGCTAAAACAGTATTCGAATTAATATCGATAACGGTCATGCTGCTATCATCGCCAAATCCACCGCTATTACAAACGAATAATTTGTTATTCACAATGGCCATCTCTTCAGGGCCACCTCCCGTAGAAATTGTATCAATTATTTGATAAGTATTCAAATTTAAAACATACACTTTGTTGGAAATCCAATCCGAAATATATCCCTTACGTCCATTGCCTACAAAGTAACGGGGTGATGAAAGTCCATTAATGGTTGCTAGACGTTTGAAATTTTGCAAAGAAACTACTTCCATTTTTTGAGAGTTGTTTACTGCAATAAAAGCGCGGTTATCATATAACGCTATCGACTGTACGACATCACCTAAAGGAAGATTGTTTGCTGCTTGATAAAGATCCAAGCTAAAAGTGCCAGAATCAGAATTTAAAAATGAAATACTTCCGTTTCCTTGTCCAAAGGCTCCTTCATTACAAATGAAGACACCTTTTAAATTATTTGGAACTGTTGATGGAACTGTATCTGGTGTATCATCACAAGAAGAAAAAAATAAAACTGTTAAACAAGCTGCAATAATAGATTTGATAGTTTTCATAGATATAAATTTATGTGGAGAAAAATATCCATGACACGTAAAGGCATAGCCGTTATACGCTTTACAATGGATACCTTTCCTCCGAAGGTTTCGTTGTTATGGCATTGAGGCAGGTCTTCTGACTTACAGTTCATGCACCTTCCCGTTTTCACAGTGGTTGTTGCATTCAATGGCTATTGCCAAAGCTGTTTACAGCAGCGGGGACTGTCCCGGATTCTCACCGGATTCCCTATTAATCCCGTTTTTTAGGCGGGAACCTTAACGCACTGCAATATTAGCGAAAAAATTAAAACGATAACTTGGTGATGGCTCGGTTTAACAAATCATCCAACGAAAATGACAATTGCTCAACATCGGAAAGCTTTTGAAATCCTTTCTCCCAGTTCATTTGATGTTGTTCTTGAAAAACTATTTTATGTTGCTTTGATAAATACTTAGCCAAATATAGTTGCTCGGTTTGTCCGGGAGTAGGAATACAAAGTGCAGTTTTTTGAAGTGCAGCAAGGTCCATTAATGTAGAATAGCCCGAACGACAAACAATAAATTGTGCATTTTTAATTATTGGTGCCAGTTCTTCTTTCGAAAGGTGTGAAACGAGTGTAATACTTCCTTGCGTTATTTGCTCGTTTTTATTCGGCTGACCTAAAAGAATTAATGTTTTTTTATTGATTCGCATTGCTTCATTTAAGCAGGCTTCCTGAAAAATACTTCGCTGTGGTTCTGGTCCTGAAATAAGTACAACTACTTCGTAATTATTTTCTGTTGGATGATTATTTGAAATATTAAAACGAGATAAAGGTCCAATGAACTCACAATTTAGACTTTGAGCAATCGAAGGATGATGTGCTAAAACTCCACTTAAATTATTTTCGCCTGCTGCATCAGGAATCCAAACTTTCGAAAATCGTTTTAAAAATTTCGAATGAAAATGAAACAGAATTGGCTCAATCCACTTTGTAAAACGATTAGGTGCTTGTAAATAAAGTTGATGTCCGATAAAAATACTTGGTATTGTTGGATGCCATGCGCCATAACGATTATCGCTAATGATTAAGTCAGGCTTTATTTCGTCACATAGCGCAAGAAACTGTTGATGCTCCTTTTTGATTGATTTTAATAATTGGGGAATCATCAATATAATTCCGAAGGAAGAATCAGTAAAACGCACTTGAATTCCGAATAAATCGTGCGCTTTTAAATTGGGAAAATGATTTTTTAATAACAACAACGAATTGCCTTCGCCTGCAAGGTGTACATCATATCCATGCTGCAATAAGGCTTCAATCACAGGAATACTTCTAGTGGCATGACCAAGTCCCCAATCAAGCACCGTAAATAAAACCCGTTTTT
>CAMBYJ010000190.1 GCA_945872015.1 Chitinophaga pinensis
TACACGTGATTTTTCGAGGTTGTTGTACTTGTTTATCGAAATAGTTCCTAATTTATTTTTCAATTGCAAGGATTTACCTGAACTCGTATAGGTATCAGCATAAAAATTCATAGCACCATTTTCTTTATTGAAGGTGCTATAAATGATAAACAGCTTACCATCGAACACGTGTATGTTTTCAATATTGCTTCCAGCGATATCAGTTGTAACTGGCATTTGCCATTGCTTTGCTAGGGCAGAATTAAAATAACTTAACTGTAGTTTCCTCGACTTTAAACCAACTCGTTCTTTATCTGTTCCAATTGGAATATTGCTTTGTAATACAATATAGCCTTCATCTAGTTCTCCTAGTACTGTAGCATAATCATATCCACCTTGATTGATATTGGTATTTGACAGCTGTACATTCTGACTGATACCAGTTGTGCAGATAAAAAACAGAAAAAATATCAGTAAGTATAGTTTCTTCATCTGATTAAAAATTCTTTAAAAAAGGATTATGCTTTTTTTCATATCCAATAGTAGTATGTGGCCCATGTCCCGGATAAACGATGATTTCCTCTTCTAAGGTAAACAACTTTTGAGAAATAGAATTTAATAAAATATCTAAATCACCTCCCGGTAAATCTGTTCTACCAATGCTATTCTTAAATAGTACATCACCACCAATAATATAGTTCTCCTGTGCATTGTAAAAACAAACACTGCCAGGTGAATGTCCTGGAGTAAAAATAACTTCAAGTGTTGTATTGCCAAAACTAATTTTATTTCCTTCTATTAAACATACATCGGGCTCAGGCGACTCATCCATAAACAATCCGAATGAGGCTCCCATTGTTTTCGCATGTTGTAATACAATTACTTCTTCAGAATGTATTTTAGGAATCACATTATAACACTCGTGCATAAACGCATTGCCAAGTACATGATCTGTGTGACAATGTGTATTTAATAAATGAACAACTTTTAATTCGTTGTCGTTGATATAATCAAAAAGCTCTTTTTTCTCCTCTGGATAATAACATCCTGGGTCAATTACTACGCACGATTTTGTATCGTCGCTTATAACGTAAGTATTTTCTTGTGTAGGGTTAAATGTAAAAATCTGAATATTGCTCATGTTAGTCTTTGCTTGGTTTGTATCCTGATTCATTTAGAATTCGTTTACCATCACTAATTTGAAATAGTTTTTCTAATGACATTCCCTCGTTCTTCTTCATATAAGAGCGTACAATCTGCCATCCAATAAAGCCTCCTAATTTAGCAGGTGCTTCTTTAGGAAAACCACTGGTTGTATTTCCATCATTAATGAATTTTAAATACAGTTTTGGCTTGTTGCTGAATAATAAATTGTTATCTACTAATACCTTCCAAATATTTTGTTCGTTATCAAATACCCAATCCAATTGTTTAGTTGAATAGCCTGTTTTGATTGTATCGTCTACATCAGGGACTAACACTTCTAAAGCATAAAGAACCTTGCCTTGATAAATAATCTGGTTAATAAAATTTTGTTCTGTGCTATCATTCATGTAATCGCTATCTAACCATCCCCTCATAGCATCCGTTACAATGAATTCTTTGCGAAATTTTTTAATCAAATACATCGGCTGACCAGTGCTCGGGTAGTATTTATAATCTGATCCTAAATAAGCATGTAATCCAATTCCTAAATTGTTTTCTGTAGCAGTGATGTTACTGTAAAAAGGAGATAAATAGGTTGTGATTGTTGGAATTTTTTTCTTAGGAAATGCTACTTGATATCGACTAAAAGCATTCGTTAGTTCTTCTTTAATAGCATCGATGTTTTCATAGTTCTTTTTGGATTCATCGTATACCTCTCTGATGTATTTATCATGTGTGTAGTCCTGTAGGTTTCTGATCAATTCAGGACTTATCGGCAAAATCACTTTATCGTCAACTTTCACCAACATCTGTCTTGTTACAATTCCTGCTAATTTCAAACACCATAGATCGAAAAACTCTCCGTACTTATTTCGCAAATTAACTACTGCGCTACTATCAAACGTTTCAATCGAGAATAATTCTCTTTCAAAGCGATTTATATTCAAAGTGATTTTCTTATCTGAAATTTCTACAGGGTCTGGTGCGTTTTTTTTCTTTTTGTTTTCGGTGCAGCTGCTTAGCCCAATTATTATCCCTAATAAAGAGATAACTATTGAAAATTTTCCTAATTTTAACGCATCAAATCTTAAAATCATGAAGAATAAGTTTTTAATAGTTTTAGTGATAGCATTATTATCTGCGAATATAACGAACGCTCAGGAACAAAAATTTCATTTTGGGTTAAAAGTTGCGCCAACAATCGCTTGGATAAATCCTGATACGAAAGGGTTAAACAAGGATGGTTCTAAGTTGGGTTTTACGTATGGCTTGATGGGAGAGAGTAATTTCGCACCTAATTATGCATTCACATATGGGGTGCAGGTTGCTTATCGTGGAGGAATTTTGAAATATGATTCAGTAGCAATTTATCCTAGAACAAGTTTAGTTTTAAAGTATGTGGAGCTTCCTATCGGAATTAAAATGAAGACAAATGAGTTTAATCGTTTTCGTTATTTTGGACAATTTGGTTTGGTACCAGGATTGAATTTATCGGCTAAAGCAGCCACAGATAAAGAATCAAATATTGAAGCGAAAGCTAATATCTCTGATTTTAATTTATCAATGATGATTGCAGTTGGTACGGAATATACTATTTCAGGTTCAACTACTTTTTTAGCATCGTTAGAATTTAATAATGGATTTGTGGATGTTTTAACTAAATCACAAGACTCCGATCCTAAATTTAAGGCTGTTTCAAATTATGTTGCTTTGAATCTTGGAATTATGTTTTAATTTAATTCCAGCTTTCTTTCATGTTGCGTATAGCGCTCGCTCAGTTAAATTATCATGTCGGTAATCTAGTATTTAACAAGAAAATTATTCTTGATAAAATTCATCAGGCGATTAATCAAAATGTCGACTTGTTAGTTTTCTCAGAGCTGGCATTGTGTGGCTATCCTCCCTTAGATTTACTCAATTACAACCACTTTATTGAAAACTGTTATAGCGATTTGAAAGAAATTGCAATGCAGTGTAAAAACATATCTGTCATTATTGGAGCACCAACTTCAAATCCAGATATTAATGGGAAAAATCTTTTTAATTCTGCGGTCTTAATTCAGAATGGTGAAATAACAGATATCAGAAATAAATCGCTCTTGCCTACCTATGATATTTTTGATGAGTATCGTTGGTTTGAACAAAATAAATCATTTGCCTGCGTAAATGTGAAAGGAGTAAAAATTGCATTGACTATCTGCGAAGATCTTTGGAACATGGATGCCGATCCATTATACACCAATTGGCCAATGAATGAACTCGTAAAAGAGTCCCCTTCATTAATGGTAAATATTGCTGCTTCTCCGTTTGATTTTAATCATGAAGATGAGCGTAAAAATATTTTAAGAAAGAATGTTGCAACGTATAATTTGCCTCTTGTATATGTCAACCAAATAGGTGCTAATACCGATTTTGTTTTTGATGGCGGTTCCTTAGCAATGAATGCGGATGGAACAATCATAAAGGAACTTGATTATTTTAAAGAAGATTTTTTAATAGTAGAATTTGATAATAATAGTAAGTCGTTTGTTGCTGATAAAAAAGTAAACTACGAAACACCTTCTAAGATTTCTAAAATTAACAATGCATTAATGCTGGGCATAAAAGATTATTTTGGAAAATCTGGGTTTAAAAAAGCTATTGTTGGTTTGTCGGGCGGAATTGATTCTGCTGTGGTGCTGGCTTTGGCTGCTGAAGCTTTAGGTTCAGAAAATGTGCATGCCGTTTTAATGCCTTCTGAATTTTCATCACAGCATTCTATCGATGATGCATTGTGCTTAGTTGATAAATTAAAGTGCTCTCACGAAATTGTTTCAATTGCGGATATATTTAACCGTTATGAAGCTGCTTTAGGTGATTCATTCAAAGGAACAAGCTTTAATGTGGCCGAAGAAAATATTCAATCGCGTATTCGTGGTACGTTATTAATGGCAATAAGCAATAAGTTCGGATACATATTACTTAATACTTCTAACAAAAGCGAATTAGCAGTAGGGTATGGCACTTTGTATGGCGATATGAACGGTGGTCTATCTGTTATTGGTGACCTATATAAAACAGAAGTGTATGAACTCGCTAATTATATTAATCGTAAAAGTGAGATTATTCCTGTAAATACAATAACAAAAGCTCCATCAGCTGAACTACGTCCAAATCAAAAGGATTCTGATTCCTTGCCTGATTATGATTTATTAGATGCTATTTTGTTTGAGTATATTGAGAAAACAAAAAGTACTCAATCAATTATTCAAAAGTTGAATAACGCTGATGTAGTAACGAAAGTGATAAAAATGGTTAATGCTAATGAATGGAAGCGACATCAATTTGCTCCAATCATACGAGTTTCTACTAAGTCATTTGGTCGCGGACGACGAATGCCAATAGTAGCAAAATACGAATAGCAATTATTTGATTTCCCAGGTCTCTCCACCTTTTAACAAGGCATCTAAATTTCCTTCTCCTTTCTTTTGCTTCGCGAA
>CAMBYJ010000191.1 GCA_945872015.1 Chitinophaga pinensis
CAAAGTATCTTGTATTGGAAGAAGAAGATAAAGATTGACCTGCCGCAGGCCAAGGAAGTACAGCTACACCAAAAACAACTGGAGGTGCCGTATAACCTACACCCATAACTGTTACTGGAACGCTAGCAAGTTGCTTATTTAAAGATTGCCCATAAATAATTGCAGTATTGTCAATTTTAAGTTTACTATTCGTTGCAAGTGTTCCTGCATAGTCGTTAAATGTATTATTAACAACAATATTCTGAGTAGTATTTAATGTTACAGTACCAGTAGTTCCAATTTGTAAAGTATTAATAATACCATCTACTGTATTGTCAGACCCATTTCCCTGAATTTGACCAGTACCAGTAATTGTTTGAGTAGAAGAACCACCAGCTAATGTACTTCCGCACATATTAATGATAACACTGGTTACCGCTAAATTCGCATAACCATCAATTGTAAAGTCGCCTCCAATATTAATTGTAGCTCCAGTTGGAGATGCTGTCGCAGTATATGGCAACAATCTTCCGTTAGATGCAACTGTTAAATTGCCAAACATCGTTAAGGCATTACCAGTTGCATTCCATTCTAGTGTACTTGCGGCAGGAGCACCTGAACCACCTTGACCAATTGCTATACTTTTAACACTAACTACCTGATCAATTGTTAACGTAACACCATTCGGTATTACCACGTCGTCGTTTGATTGTGGTAGATCGGCAGCTGTTGTACCACCCCATGTTGCAGGGTTACTCCATAAACCGCCAATAATTGCAGTTTTAGTTACAGTAGCATGTGTTGTAAATGAATTTACAGTACACGTAGTAGCACGACCAAATGAACTGGCCGGGACTACCAACCAATAATAAGTTGTGTTACCTACTAAAGCACCTGACCCTGTTGGCTGATAAGAAGTACCAGCTTGACCAAAGCCAACACGAGTTGCTAGTGCTTTGCTTGCTACAAGGGCACTATCCGTTCCCAAGTAAACATCATAACCTAAAACCACAGGTGTTCCAGTTGCACCACTCCATGTTAGAGCAGGTCCAATTGTAACATCAGTTGCACCATTTGCAGGTACAAATGTGGTTGGACATGTTGGCGCACTCGCTTGCGAGTATCCAACAAATGAATTAAACAAGCAGGCAGTAATGATAAAAGAGCAAAGCAGCCATTTAGAAAATAGCGACCTTCCTCTTTCAAGACAACTGCTGTTGTCGTTTTGATTGTAGAAATTTGTCTTCATCGTATGTTAGTTTTATTTTTCTTTTTTTAAATCTTTTCAAACCTGGAAACGTTCGTCCGTGTTTGAATTTTCAAGAAACATATTTATAGACGGATGACCCCATAATAGTTGTCGCCCGGAAGCAAGATGAAAATAAGTAGTAGTAGTTAAAGTTGCGAAAAAACTGCTTGGTGCATACTTGCTAACTTTAGTACTTACAGAAAAATTAGATTTGTTTTTGTGATTAAAGTAAGTTGATACATCAACCCCCGTAAATTCAAAAACGCCCCTCTGACATTTTACGTCTAAAGAGGAATTGCCAACATTCTGCCCAGAAATGACAGGTGCCATATCCGAGCTTTCTACAATCAAACTTTCATTTGCGATTTGAGACGAAGCTATTGCATTGGAAGATGCAATAAAGCCAAGCAAAAACGCAAAAAAACAGCCGCCGAGGTTTTTCTTACCACCTGCCAGAGCAGAAGTGATCTGAAAAACGAAAGACGACCTTTTCATCAAACGAAGATCCATCCCTTTGGAAAGACCTTGTTGACTTTTTTGGTTCATACTTTTTTTCATTTTGTTAGGTTTAGTTTTTATATATTTATTTTTGTTTTTTATAAATAAACTCGATTTTTTAGGAGGTAAATCAACCTTTTGATATTTTTTAATTTAACATCATTACAATATTAAATTTTTAATTTATAAATTTTATTTATCAAACTCTGTTAAGATTTTGCGAATACTTTTTCAGAGAACTAACAGGAAAAGCAATTTACCCCTGCTCATTATTGATATTGCAATTTAGGGCTTTTAACATTCTTAAGCAAGAAATCACAATATTTTTCACCCACTAAAAGAATATGTTAGCCAATTTGCTGTTGATTATCAGTGAAATAAATAATTAACAATTCAATATTGTTGATTTAACACGGGTAAAAAGATGTAAGATTTCCTGAAAAATTGAGTGTTTTCACTCATGTTTAAATGAATATGGTTCAATGCAACATTTTCATTCATAAATCTTGCTTCGGTCCCGAAGCCTCGGGACGCTCAGCAACCTTTATGAATGATTCAATTTTCGGCTACGCTCAGCAACCTTTATGAATGATTCAATTTTCGGCTACGCTCAGCAACCGAAGTCGACGCTTCCTGAGCGGAGTCGAAGGAAGCATATACGAAGGAAGAACTACTAAAAAACAAATCCCTTTTCCGCCAAATCATCCACAACCATACGAATACCTTTATCCAGATCGATCGTGTGCTTCCACCCCAACCCGTTAATTAATCCAACATCTAATAATTTACGTGGAGTGCCATCAGGTTTATCCGTATTAAAAATCAACTGACCAGAATAACCAATTACTTCTTTAATCTTTTCGGCAAGCTCGCCAATAGTAACATCAACGCCAGTTCCAACATTAACATGTCCATCGCCGTTATAATTTTCCATCAGAAAAAAACATGCTTCTGCTAAATCATCAACATGCAAAAACTCACGCTTAGGCGTACCCGTTCCCCAGATTTCAACTACCGGTGTATTATTAATTTTTGCCTCATAAAACTTACGTATCAAAGCAGGCAAAACATGTGAGTTATTCAAATCATAATTATCGTTAGGGCCATATAAATTGGTAGGCATGGCACTAATAAAATTACAACCGTACTGCCTTTTATATGATTCGGCCATTTTCAATCCCGCAATTTTAGCAATGGCATAAGGCTCGTTAGTTTGCTCGAGATATCCATTTAATAAATAGGATTCGTTGATAGGTTGTTCGCAAAGCTTAGGATAAATACAAGACGAACCTAAAAACAATAACTTCTTTACATCATTACTATATGCCGCGTGAATCACATTACTTTGAATCATCAGATTCTCATAAATAAACTGTCCGCGGTAAATATTATTGGCAACGATGCCACCTACTTTTGCAGCTGCAAGGAACACATAATCGGGTTTCTCTGTTTCAAAAAAAGCATTTACAAATTGCTGATTTCTTAAATCGAGTTCAGCCGATGTTCGAGTAATAATATTCGAAAAACCTTTTGCCTGTAGATTTCTAACAATAGCCGACCCCACCATACCTCGGTGACCGGCAACATAAATTTTTGACTCCTTCTGCATCATCTAATACTACTCGTTGTAATTTAAAACATCGTGACCACCATCACGTAAGAACTTATCTTTCTTAAATATTACCAGATCGGCAGCAACCATTTCTTTAACAATAGCAGGTAAGTCGTACTTAGGCGTCCAGTTTAATTGCTTATTTGCTTTTGCAGGATCACCAATTAAGATATCTACTTCAGCAGGTCGGTAATAGCGTTTATCAATGGCTACCACTATCTGACCAATAGGCACTTGGTATTCTTTGTTAGTGCATTCAGCCACCTTTCCAACTTCATTTTCCTCGCTTCCCTCCCACTGAATTTTAATACCAACTTCGGCAAACGACATATTAATAAAATCTCTTACTGTAGTAGTTACACCAGTTGCTATCACATAATCTTCAGGCTTATCTTGTTGCAACATCAAGTACATCGCTTCTACATAATCTTTTGCATGACCCCAATCGCGCTTTGCATCGATGTTTCCCATAAAGACTTTATCCTGTAAGCCTAATGCAATACGCGAAACGGCACGTGTTATCTTACGAGTTACAAATGTTTCTCCGCGTAATGGCGATTCATGATTAAAAAGAATTCCATTAACAGCGAACATACTATACGACTCACGGTAATTTACAAAAATCCAATACGCATATAATTTAGCTACTGCATAAGGAGAGCGAGGGTAAAAAGGAGTGGTTTCGCGCTGCGGAATTTCTTGTACTAAACCGTAAAGTTCAGAAGTAGATGCCTGGTATATTTTACACTTATCCGTTAAGTTTAGCATTCGCACCGCCTCCAAAATTCGTAAAGCACCTAAAGCATCGGCATTAGCAGTATACTCCGGCGAATTAAAACTTACATGCACGTGCGACATAGCGCCCAAGTTGTAAATTTCGTCAGGCATAACCTCACTTATGATACGGATGATATTGACAGAATCGGTTAAATCACCATAATGCAATTTAAATCGAACACCTTGTTCATGTGGATCTGCATATAAATGATCGATACGTTGCGTATTAAAAAGTGAGCTTCGACGTTTGATACCATGTACCTCATACCCTTTTTCTAGTAAAAGTTCAGCGAGATAGGCTCCATCCTGACCAGTAACTCCTGTAATTAAAGCTTTTTTCATTTGAATTGATATGTAAAATAATATGTAAAGGCGAAATTACCTTTAATGTTCCCTCTTAATTACTTAATGATAAAATATAATTCACAACCTACTGCTGATAACAATTTCCTTAAGGCGAGTTCAATCGAAGCCACTACAATACCTTTG
>CAMBYJ010000192.1 GCA_945872015.1 Chitinophaga pinensis
TTAAGTTTTAATTTACAACAGGGCGATGCTTCTCTTATTCGTGAAATTATTATACATCCTACTAACACAAATGAGCTAGTAGCATGCGGTGTAACTGGTGTTTATACAAGCAATGATGCAGGATTAACATGGAATAAAACACTGGACTCGTTAATGTGGGATATGATACAAGATCCTACATCGCCTAATATTTTATATGCAGCAAGTGGATGGCTTAAAAATGCGAATGATGGTAATGCTGCTATTTATAAATCGACTGATTTTGGTCAGACATGGACGCTGCTCAATACTGGCTTCCCTCCAACGGGTGTAATTCAACGCACTAAATTATGCATTGCTCCAAGTGATCCAAATTGTATCTATGCATTAACTGTTAATGTTAATGGAGGTATGGAAGGATTGTATAAATCAACAGATGCAGGACAAACGTGGAATAATATGAATGTAGGTTTAAATCTCCTCGATTATTATGATGGAAATGGTAGTGGCGGACAAGGAACGTATGATTTAGCGTTATGCGTTAATCAAACAAATAAAGACGAAGTGTATGTTGGTGGTATCAACATTTGGGCAAGTAATGATGGTGGTCAAACATTTAATCCTGTTAGTCATTGGACATTAAGTTATGGACCTACCGTTCACGCAGATGTGCACTTTATAAAACAACAACCTTTAACAGGAAATATTTTTGTTTGTCATGATGGTGGTTTATCTCGTACTAGTAATGTAATTAGTCAAACATGGAACGACGCAAATAATGGCATTCCTTGGCCTACGCAATGGTCTAACCTTGGCAATGGAATGGGAGTAACTTCTTTTTACCGATTGTCAAGCTCTAAAAATGCAACAGGAAGAATTGCTGCCGGTTCGCAAGACAACGCTACATTTTATTTTGATGGGAATAGCTGGTCATGCATATTTGGTGGAGATGGAATGGATAATTACTTAGATCCTTTGGATGATAATGTAGTTTTAGGTAGTAGTCAGTTTGGAAATTTTTATTATTCTAACGATAATGGATTTTCGAGTCTTGGATTTTATCCTAATGTTAATAATGAATTAGGAGAATGGACAACTCCCGTTATTGCAGACTATACACAACCAGGAACTTTTTATGTAGGCTTTGAGAATGTTGTGAAATCAGTTGATAATGGAAATACATGGCAAGCTATTTCAAATTTTCCAACTGCAACAGGAAACGCTGTAGAACTTTCTGCATTGGCTGTGGGTGTAAGCAACCCGAATGTATTAGTTGCGGCTAGGCGTGTACGTTATGAATACAATGAGCCTGGTGCTTTGTTTGTTTCAACTAATGGAGGAACTTCATGGGTTGATAGAACTGCAGGCCTTCCGGATTCGCTTTACTTTACATCTGTTGAAGTGAACCGACAAAATGCAAGTACTATTTACGCTACAACTGCAGGGTTTATTAGCGGACAAAAAATATTTATGAGTAGCAATAGCGGTATAACTTGGCAAAATATTTCCTATAACCTTCCGAATATTCCTGTAAACTGTTTGAAGAATGTTCCAGGTACATCAATGTTATTAGCTGCAACAGATATTGGAGTTTATAAATTAGATTCTGCTTCTACCACGTGGGTGTTGTATAGCCAAGGCTTACCTAATGTTATTACTACCGATATTGAATTTAATCAAGCAAATAATAAAATTTATCTTTCTACATTTGGTCGTGGAATATGGGAAACAGATTTAAATACGTTAACAGGAATTAACCAACAGCAAGCAACTACATCCAAAATAAAAATTTATCCAACTATAAATAATGGTAGCTTCATATTAGATTTAAGTAATATCAAAAAGGAAATAGTTAAAATGATAGTTTTAGATGCATTAGGTAAAAAGGTATTTGAAAAAGAAGTTGAAGCGAATCAGGAAAACAATATTCAGTTAAATTTATCAAAAGGTTTATACTACATAAAATTGCAGGGAGAAAATTACTTGGGCTCAACAGCAATTATAATTCAATAGTTAATGAAGAAAATAAACAGTGTGTTAGTTTTTTGTGGGTCGAAAGAAGGTAACAATCCAAAGTACAAAGAAGAAGCGTTTTTATTCGGAGAATATCTTGCAGAGCACAACATAAAAGTGATTTACGGTGGAGCAATGATTGGCGTAATGGGAGCTGTCGCTGATGGTGCTCTTTCTAAAGGAGGGCATGTAACAGGAGTGATTCCAAGCTTTTTATCACGCAAAGAAATTATTCATGAAAATCTGACAGAAACGTTTAAAGTAAAGTCGATGCATGAACGCAAATTAATGATGAGTGAAATGTGTGATGCAATTGTCGCTTTGCCAGGAGGTTTTGGAACGATGGACGAGTTATTTGAAATTCTCACTTGGGCACAGTTAGGATTACATCAAAAGCCTGTTGGAATTTTAAACACGGAAGGATTTTTTGATGGGCTACTATCTTTTATGCAATCAATGAGTGAAAATGGATTTGTATCGCCTGTGCATCAGCATATGTTACAAACAGAATCTGATTTTAGAAGACTCATGCATCAGCTTAATCACTACAATCCGCCTCCATTTCCGCAGTGGCTCCATAATGATGAGGTGTAAAATACATACATTCACCAAGCTTTTTGTAATACTCACGTATTTGGCCTTGCAAATTAACATAAGCATACAATATATTTGCCCCTCTACATAATTAAAGCATTAAAAGTGTTCTTATAATTAACAGTAATTAACCCTTAGAGTTGGGAAACCAACTGTACTAAACAAATTTAAAAATGGATCAGAATCCTGCGAACATGGAGCATCAAGATGATGCATCAGAAAACCTTAATCAAGGTAATGAAATGGAGAACGAAAATACTTCTCCTGTAAATGAAGAACAAGTTGTTGAAGAAACAACAGAACAAGTAGAAGAGGTTGTCGAACATGCGCCAGCTATCGAAGAAACTTCTAACGAGGCAGCAGCAGAGGTTCACGAAGAGCCAGCTAGTAATGAAGCAGTAGTAGAGGTTCAGGAAGAGCCAGCTAGTAATGAAGCAGTAGTAGAGGTTCACGAAGAGCCAGCTGCTATTGAAGCTAAAGAAGAGGCTCATGAAGAAGAAGAACATCTCAATCAGTTGCCTGTAGAAGAGATAGAAGAAGTAGAGGCGGAAGTAGAGCCAGATGAAGATTTTTCACAGTTATCTAAGCAAGAGCTTCTCGAAAAAATGGAAACCTACAGCAAGCATGAAAAAGTGAATGCTGTTAAAAATAGAGTGAATGCTGCGCGTGATGCCTTTCAAGGAATCGTACAGCAAGAAAAAAGTGTTGCCCTCGCTAAGTTTTTAGAAGATGGTGGTGTGAAAGAAGAATTCGATTATCAAGATCAACTGGAGATTAAATTCTTTGATGCATACAAGCATTATCAAAAACGTCGTTCCGAATTTGTTCTAGGACAAGAGAAGATTCGTCAGTCAAATCTTAAATTAAAGCATGAAATTCTTTCGCAGATGAAAAACATTTTGCAGAAAGAAGAAGATATGTCAAAGGCATTTAATGAGTTTCATGAGCTTCAGGCAAAATGGAGAGGTATTGGTCCTGTTCCACCTCAAAATGCGAATGATTTATGGATGACTTACAAGTTATACAGCGATCGCTTTTTTGAGTTTATCCGATTGAATCGTGAGTTACAAGATTTAGAAATGAAGAAAAATCTTGAAATGAAAATTCAATTGTGCGAGCGTGCTGAGGAGTTGATGCTGGAACCATCATTGAACAAAGCGATACAGGAATCACAAGCATTACAAAATAAGTGGAGAGAGATTGGTGGAGTTCCACGTGAGAAGCGTACTGAAATCTGGGTGCGTTTTAAAGAAGCCATTGACAAAATATTTGAAAATAAACGTCAATATAACGAAGCGCAGCAACAGCAATTTGAAGGAAACTTAGTTGCTAAAACAGCATTGCTAGAAAGGGCAACTGTTATCGTGAATGAAAATCACGAAAAGCATACGCAATGGCAAGAAGCATTACAACGATTACTTGAATTACAAACAGAGTGGAGAAAAATCGGTCCTACACCAAAGGAGAGCAACGAAACCATTTGGAATAGTTTTAAGTCGACCTGCGATCAGTTCTTCAAAAATAAAGACAACTATTACAAAAATAAAAAGCAGGAGTTTGCCAATAACCTTCAGCAAAAAACAGAGCTGTGTATTTTGGCGGAAGCTTTAAAAGATAGTTCTGACTGGAAGGCAACAACGCAAGAGTTGATTCGTCTTCAGCAGGAATGGAAAAAAATTGGTCCTGCAGGCGATAAGAACGAAAAAGTATGGCAACGTTTTAAAGCGGTAAGCGATGAATATTTCGCTCGTAAAACTGCTCACTTTGCAGCACAAGAGGGACAGCAAGGAGAAAATCTTCAAAAGAAAATGAGTTTAATTGCTGAAGTAGAGCAATACAAAATTCCGGAAGATGCGAATGAAGCAATTGAGCAATTAAAAGTTTTCCAGCGTTCTTATACTGAAATCGGATTGGTGCCAATCAAAGAAAAAGAAGCCATTCAAACGCGATTTAGAAATGCCATTCAAGTTCACTTCAATGAGTTGAAATCAAAACCTGAATAC
>CAMBYJ010000193.1 GCA_945872015.1 Chitinophaga pinensis
CTCAGCAATAGCACTTTTGCCGACACCAGGTTCACCGATTAATATAGGATTATTCTTCTTTCTTCTTGAGAGAATCTGACTAACACGTTCAATTTCTTTTTCTCTTCCAACAATTGGGTCCAATTTACCCGCCTCAGCCATTTTTGTTAGGTCACGACCAAAATTATCGAGGACTGGCGTTTTTGATTTTGAATCACCAGATTTACGAGAGGCAGTAGAAGACAAATTTTCGTCATCATCGTTATTACTCGGAAAATCTGCTTTTGGAAATTTTTGTTCTTCTATCATAGCTTCATATTCATCTTTAGCATTGTCATATATAACTCCGTATTTATTCAATATCTGACATGCAGCGCAATCTACATACTTGAGTATCGTTAAAAGTAAATGTTCTGTCCCAATAATTGGTGATTTAAAGTTTTTTGACTCTAAATACGATTGCTTAATAATATTTTCTGTTTGCTTAAGAAGCGGTAAACTTTCCATTTTTGAAGATTGCAAACTTGCAGATTTCTTTAGGATATTATTTAAATCCCTTTTAATCACCTCAAAATCCAATTGAAATTCATTCAAAATCTGAATTCCTTTTCCTTCATTTAGTTTCAATAATCCTAAAAGCAAATGTTCAGGGCAAACAAAATTATTTTTAGAAATTACAGCTTCCTCTCTGCTCAATCGTAGTAAATCTTTTACACGAGGTGAAAATTTTGCTTCCATAATTAAATAAGGTGATTTAAAGAAACAAATATAATCATTAAAGAAAATATTGGTGTAATAATTATTCACATTTTACCATTAAAATTTGTTAGTAATTATCCATAAAACAAAGAAAAAATCGAAGAATAATAGCTACTTTTGATAACCTAAAAAAATAATTAGGGCTTAAATATCAATAATAAAAGTTATGGCAGAAGGAGAAAAAATAATTCGGATAAACATTGAAGATGAAATGAAGTCAGCATACATCGATTATTCGATGTCTGTTATCGTTTCGCGTGCTTTACCGGATGTTCGTGATGGGTTCAAACCTGTTCATAGAAGGGTATTATACGGAATGCAGGATTTAGGTGTTTATTCTAATAAAGCATACAAAAAATCAGCAAGAATTGTAGGAGAGGTTCTTGGAAAGTATCACCCACATGGTGATAGTTCAGTTTACGATACGATGGTTCGAATGGCACAGCCTTGGTCGCTTCGATATCCATTAGTGGATGGACAAGGAAATTTTGGATCAGTGGATGGAGATAGTCCAGCCGCAATGAGATATACCGAAGCAAGATTGCGAAAAATTACAGAAGAAATGTTGGACGATCTAGAAAAAGAGACCGTTGATTTCCGACCGAATTTTGACGATAGTTTAGAGGAGCCGTCTGTTCTTCCAACAAAAATTCCAAACTTATTAATTAACGGCGCATCTGGAATTGCAGTTGGAATGGCTACTAATATGGCGCCACACAATCTTACAGAAGTTATTGATGGTATTATTGCCTTGATTGACAATCAAGACATGGAAATTGAAGAGTTACTAAACTATGTTAAAGCGCCTGATTTTCCTACAGGAGGTATTATTTATGGCTACGAGGGGGTTCGTGATGCTTTTTTAACAGGTAGAGGTCGAATTGTCATTCGTGGTAAAGCAGAAATCGAGGAGGTGAATGGTAGAGAGCAAATCATTGTTACTGAGATTCCTTATCAAGTGAACAAAGCGGAAATGATTAAAAAAATCGCCGACTTAGTGAACGATAAAAAAATCGAAGGAATTTCGGATTTAAGAGATGAATCCGATAGAAACGGAATGCGCATTGTATTTGAAATTAAACGCGATGCAATTGCTAATGTGGTGTTAAATAAATTATATAAGTTCACTGCTCTACAAACCTCATTTTCAGTTAATAACATATGCTTAGTTGATGGGCGACCTCGCTTATTGAACTTAAAGCAGATCATGGAGCAATTCATTTTATTTAGGCACCAAGTGGTCGTTCGCAGAACCACATTTGAATTGCGAAAAGCAGAAGAAAGAGCGCATATTTTAGAAGGATTAATCATTGCTTCGGATAACATAGATGAAGTAATTGAGATAATTAAAACGTCAGATAGTCCTGATCACGCCAGAGAAAGACTTTCTACTCGCTTCGGTTTGTCAGAGATCCAAACACGTGCAATTGTCGACATGCGTCTTCGACATTTAACGGGCTTAGAACAAGATAAGCTTCGAACTGAATTCAACGAATTGATGATTTTAATTGCAGACTTAAAAGACATTTTAGCAAATGAAGAAAGACGTAAACAAATAATTAAAGATGAATTAACCGACATGCGCACGAAGTATGGTGATGGACGACGTTCATCCATTGAATATTCTGCGAGCGAAATGCGTATGGAGGATTTGATAGCGGATGAAGAAGTTGTTGTTACGATCTCACATGCTGGCTATATTAAGCGAACGAATTTAGCAGAATATAAAGTTCAAAACCGTGGTGGAATGGGCTCTAAAGGCTCTACAACCCGGGACAAGGATTTCTTAGAGCATTTATTCGTAGCAACAAACCATAACTACTTATTAATCTTTACAGAGAAAGGTCGTTGCTTCTGGATGCGTGTCTATGAAATTCCGGAAGGAAATAAATTATCGAAAGGACGAGCGATTCAAAACCTGATCAATATCCCGCAAGATGATAAAGTGAAGGCTTATGTTAAAGTCTTAGATTTAACAGATAAAGAGTATACAAGCAATAATTTTATTATCATGTGCTCTAAGTTTGGTGTAATTAAAAAAACATCATTAGATGCATATTCTCGTCCACGATCAAATGGTATTAATGCCATTACCATTCGTGATAATGATGAACTATTGGAAGCACGATTGACTAATGGAACGAATGAAATCGTTTTGGCAACAAGCTCAGGTCGAGCCATTCGTTTCAATGAAGCAAAGGTTCGTCCGATGGGTAGAAATGCCGCTGGAGTTAGAGGAGTAACGCTTACACAAGCCGGAGATGAAGTTATTGGTATGATTTGCGTAGAAGATGTTTATTCGACCATTTTAGTTGTTTCTGAAAAAGGATATGGTAAACGAACCTATTTAAATGATCCTGAAGATAAAGAACCTGTTTATCGTATCACTAACCGAGGTGGAAAAGGGGTGAAAACGATGAATATCACGGATAAAACAGGTAGATTACTGTCCATACAAAATGTGAGTGACGAAGATGACTTGATGATTATAACGAAATCAGGCGTTACCATCCGAATGCATATTGATACCATTCGTACAATGGGAAGGGCGGCACAAGGCGTTAAATTAATCAACCTTAAAAACAATGCTGAAATTGCTGCTATAGCCAATGTACCAAGAACGGAGGATGATGAGGAGGATGAAATTTTGGATGCCTTACCAATTCCTGAAAACATGGATGAATTAGCACCACTTGATGAATTGGATGATGAAGGAGATGGACCTGAACCCGATGATATGAATACAAATGATAGCGAAGAGGAACTTGATGATGATGATGATGATGAATAATTAAAATGTTTTAAAATGGCATGGTACTTGAAAATGCTATGCCTTCATTCACTTTTGTTAACTAAAATAACTTCGTTATGAAAATTACTTTTCACTTATTAGTTGCTTCTTTTGTTGCAGTGTTGTTTTACACAGCCTCTTTTGCTCAAAAAGCCAATGTTACCGATGCGGCATTACTCATGAAGAAATACAATCCAATGGCTGGTTTGGATGCTTCTAAAAAGCTATTAACAAAAGCAAAAGATTTTATCGATCTGGCAGCCGTTAATACAGAAACAGCCGGATCTGCAAAAATGCACATGTATCGCGGTGAAATTTATTTTGGATTAATTGAAGTAGCAGCCATGGAAAGTGCTTCCACTGGTGTTCAACCTGATGAAGCACTATTAGAAGAATACGAAGTAATCGCAAGAACATCCTTCAATAAGGTTTTGGAAGATCCTAAGCAAGAATTTATTCCAGACATTCAATCTTTTTTGAATTTTCGTTCAAGTATGTATTTTAACATGGCTATTAGTGCTTATGAGACTAAGAAATATGATATGGCTACCCAATTATTTATTGGAGCTATTGAGGTGAAAAGTTTTTTAAACGAAAAATACCCCGATGCTGCGGTTAATGCTCAATTAAGCTTAAGTCTTACGGTTGATAGCCTTTTAAAGACAAAAAGTTACGATGCAGCCCTCGAAATAGCCAAAAAAGTTAATGATGTAATTCCTTCAAATATTGATGTGCTCATTTTATTGGTTAATATTTATCTTCAAAAAGGAGATGTCGTTGACTCAGAAAAATACTTAAATGAAGCCCTAGCTATTGACCCAATGAATAAACAATTATACTATGTACTCGGGACTGCGAGTATGGATTTAAAAGAAAATGAAAAAGCTGAAATAGCGTTAACAAAAGCCCTTGAAATAGATCCGAACTACAACGATGCACAATACCAATTAGGAGCACATTTGTATAATTGGGCAGGCCAATTGAAATACGAAGCAGGTCAATT
>CAMBYJ010000194.1 GCA_945872015.1 Chitinophaga pinensis
GATTTATAAAAGACGGATATTCGTCCGAGTTAGATGCGTTACGAAAAATATCTTCGGAAGGGAAAGATTATTTATTGAAAATCCAACGGGAAGAAAGTGAGCGTACGGGAATTACTTCGTTGAAGGTTGCTTACAACAATGTTTTTGGGTATTATATTGAAGTTACCAATGCGCATAAATCGAAGGTGCCCGAAGGTTGGATTAGAAAGCAAACATTAACCAATGCAGAGCGATATATTACTGAAGAGTTGAAAGTGTATGAAGAAACAATTTTGGGTGCTGAAGGAAAAATACTCGATATTGAAATTAAACTCTATGATGAAATATTAAATTCAACAATGTCGTATATACAGGCCTTACAACAAAATGCATATCAAATTGCACAAGCCGATTGTTTACGTTCATTTGCTGAAGGCGCGAAAATTAATAATTACGTACGACCATCTTTAAACGAAGGGTTGGTGATTAATATTAAGGAAGGGCGACATCCAGTTTTAGAAAAGCAATTGCCATTAGGAGAGTCGTATATCCCAAATGATGTTTTCTTAGATAATGAATCGCAGCAGATCATCATGATTACCGGTCCGAATATGTCGGGTAAGTCTGCTATTCTTCGTCAAACAGCTTTAATTGTTTTGATGGCGCAGGTTGGTGCTTATGTTCCAGCTACTTCAGCGGAGATTGGTTGGGTTGATAAAATATTTACGAGAGTAGGAGCGAGTGATAATTTATCGCAAGGTGAATCAACATTCATGGTTGAGATGAATGAAACAGCAAGTATTCTTCATAACATTACCAATCGTAGTTTAGTATTGCTTGATGAGATTGGTCGTGGTACATCCACCTATGATGGAATATCTATTGCCTGGGCAATTGCCGAGTATTTACATCAGCATCCGAAGTTCAATCCAAAAACGCTTTTTGCCACCCATTATCACGAGTTAAATGATATGGCATCACAGTTTAAGAGAGTGAAGAATTATAATGTTTCGATTAAAGAGATGGGTAATACTATTCTGTTTTTAAGAAAGTTAGTCCCAGGAGGTAGTGAACATAGCTTTGGTATTCATGTAGCCCGAATGGCGGGTATGCCTATTCAAGTTTTGAATAAGGCGGAGGAAGTCCTGAAAAAATTGGAATTCAACCATGACCTTAAAAATGATGGAAAATCTTCAGCAATAAGCACGGAAAGCGGTGAAATGCAGTTAAGTATATTTCAGTTAGACGATCCACTTTTGATGCAGATAAGGGATGAAATTGTGGATACAGATATCAATTCATTGACTCCTGTAGAGGCATTAATCAAGTTAAATGAAATTAAGAAGTTGATTTCTAAAGAAAAAGTAAAATAATTTGTCGAAAATTTGGTTTCAAACCGATTAAAAACTTAATTTTGCGACCCGTTCAATAGGAATCTTATTGAACATGTTCTTAAAAAATAGATTCTCAAAAGGAATATGCGAAAGTAGCTCAGTTGGTAGAGCGCGACCTTGCCAAGGTCGAGGTCGCGGGTTCGACCCCCGTCTTTCGCTCAAGGCCTCCCTCAGGAGGCTTTTTTATTCAGTTCTAAAATATTTCTTAGACCGATGTCTTGGAAATGCCCAGGTGGTGGAATTGGTAGACACGCAGGACTTAAAATCCTGTGGCCTTAACAGCCGTATCGGTTCGACTCCGATCCCGGGTACAACAAAACCCTGTAGTAAACCACTACAGGGTTTTGTATTTTCAAGAAAGTCGTATCGGTTCTCCCGATAGCTATCGGGATCGATCCCGGGTACAACAAAACCCTGTAGTAACAAACTACAGGGTTTTTTATTTTCAAGAAAGTCGTATCAGGATTATTTCCCAAATACGTTTCTCTAGTCTGTTGTTTTTATTTTTTCATCTCTTATAAATCGATAGCGACGTCTTTTTATATATTCATCAGAAGTTTTCTTGAAGTTATTTGTTTTTGTTTTTTCAAGGATGTTTCCGACTGAAAATCGCCTAATAAATCCAAAGCGATATTTTCTTGAGTTAATTAATTTACCGACGATGTATTAACTTCGCATTCAATTATGCAAGTAGATACAAAACAAATTAATGCCTATATCGACGCATTGGATGCTGAGAGGGCTGCCGTCGTTACAAAGCTGTTTAATACTATCAAAAAGGCATTGCCTAAAGGTTTTGAAGCAACAATTTCTTACGGCATGGTTGCTTTTGTTGTGCCTTTTGATTTATATCCCAAAGGTTATCATTGTAAGCCTTCTTTACAGTTGCCGTTTATTCAATTGGCTTCGCAGAAGAATTTCGTAGCTATTTATCATATGGGAATGTATGCAAAGCCTGATTTATTGGACTGGTTCGTGAATAGTTATGCAGCTCTTGGAATTGGTAAGTTGGATATCGGCAAAAGTTGTATCCGATTTAAAAAAATGGAGTCAATACCTTATGATTTAATCGCAGAATTATGTTCGAAGATGAGTCCCAAGGACTGGATTGCTTGTTATGAATCAACATTTGTAAAGAAATAAAAAACAATCAACGTGGCTATTAAAAAACTAATTAAATATGGAGCAATAGTTCCATCTGCATTATCGGGCAATACAACTCCTGAAAGCGAATTTTTATTGCAGGAAATTGAGTACGATGAAAAAGGAAATGTGGTTGTCGATTCGAAATACAATTCAGATGGAGAATTAGAAGAACGTCACACTTACAAGTTGAATCAGCATGGTTCGCTGGTTTCTCATTCTGTTGAAATGCCTTTGGATGAAGTAGTAGAGCAGTTTAATTACGATAGAAATGAAAGTGATCAACTTACTGCTGTTACCAAATATTATGGCGAAGAAGGAGGAGAGCGTACAACGTATGTTTATGATGAAAATAATCTCCCCATCACGATTACTTATTACGATGCTGATGGCGAACTAGAATCGACTGAGAATTACAATTATAATGAGCAGAAATTGGTTGTAAAAAAAGTAATCAATCATCATGCTGACGAATCTCAAAATAAAACGCACCTATATGATTACAACGATAAAGGATTATTAATGCGTTATGTCGTAGAAAGTGAGAACGATAAAACAATTACAGAATACTCGTACAATGCTCATGATTTAGAGGAGAAATGTATTCAGAATAATTCGAATGGCAAGAAGCTTCTTGAAATCAATTCGGAATATGATGAGAATCTACGTTTGGTTAAACGTTCTGCCAAGGGTTATTACATTCGTATAACGACTATTGCGTATGATGATCAAGATCGTGTGATTGAAGAGCAATTATCAGACGAAAATAATTTTGTCATTGCCCGCAATTCTTTTGAATATACTGATGATGGTCGTATTGCCGAAGAAGTTGTTTATGAAACTGATTTAACTCGTGCAGGACGTGATACACATATGATCATGCGTTACGAATATGAATTGTACTAACAACAAAACATTTTCAAAGAGTTCATTGTTGTAAAGAAAAAATAAAATGGCGTTTAAAGATTTAGCTGCATTTATATCCTATTTGGAATCAAAGGGCGAATTAGTTCGCATAAAAGAATATGTCAATCCCGAATTAGAAATTGCAGAAATTACAGACCGCGTTTCTAAGGTTTATGGTCCTGCATTATTGTTTGAAAATACGGGATATGATTTTCCGGTATTGATTAATTCAATGGGGACAGAAAAGCGCATGGCGATGTCCTTAGGCGTAGATAATTTAGACGAGATTGGACATGATATCGAGAATTTATTCAAGACGTTAACTGGTCCAAAGAACTCCATGTTCGAGAAGCTAAAAGTTATTCCTCAGCTCGGAGAAATTGCTTCATGGATGCCAAAGAACATTAAAGGGAAGGGTGCATGTCAAGAGGTTGTGATGAAAGATCCAGATGTAACCAAATTGCCAGTCCTTAAATGCTGGCCAGAAGATGGTGGTCCGTTTATTACACTTCCCGTTATTCAAACAAAAGATCCTCTTACCGGAATTCGTAATGTGGGCTTGTATCGTATGCAGGTGTTTGGTCCTACGCTTACAGGTATGCACTGGCATCGACATAAAGTTTCTGCACGTCATTTTAATGTATACAAAAAATTAGGAAAGCGTATGCCCGTAGCCGTTACTATCGGTGGCGATCCTGCGTTGACCTATTCTGCTACTGCACCACTTCCTGATGGAGTAGATGAATTTATGCTCGCCGGATTTTTACGCAAGAAAAAAGTAGAGTTAGTAAAATGTTTAACAATCGATATGGAAGTACCTGCGGATGCAGACTTCGTAATTGAAGGGTATGTTGATCCAGAAGAAGATTTTATCTGGGAAGGACCTTTCGGTGATCATACTGGTTATTATTCACTCGCAGATTATTATCCTCGTTTTCATATCACAGCAATCACGCATAAAAAGAATCCTGTTTACTTAACAACCATCGTGGGTATTCCACCGCAAGAAGATGCATGGATTGGTAAAGCAACAGAACGTATTTTCTTAGCACCAATCAAAATGACAGCAGTGCAGGAAATTGTAGATATGATTCTTCCTGTAGAAGG
>CAMBYJ010000195.1 GCA_945872015.1 Chitinophaga pinensis
AATGCAAGAGATGCATTTTTTGTTGCTTCACAAATTGCTAATTATGCAAAAGAGCAATCTTTTGATTTGATTTTAACAGGTCGTGAATCGATAGATTATAACGGGGCTCAGGTAGGTTCTATGATTGGAGAATTATTAAACATTCCTTCTATTTCAATTGTTAAGTCCTTAACCCTTGATGGAACTACGGCTACACTAGAAAGAGAAATTGAAGGGGGTAAAGAAGTTATTTCTTGTCTATTACCTTTAGTAGCAAGCGCATCCGAAGGAATGGCAGAACCACGTATCGCAGGTATGCGCGGTATTATGAGTGCAAGGACAAAAACATTAGCGGTTATTGAACCGTCTGATGTTCCAACCTTACAAGCTATCACGCAATACGACAAACCAGCACCAAGAAGTCAAGTGAAGCTGGTAAATGCCGATGACGTGAAAGGTTTAGTAGATTTACTTAATCAGGAAGCAAAAGTTATTTAATTCAAAATAATAAAACACAACGATATGTCAGTTTTAGTTTATACAGAACACGCAGAAGGAAAATTCAAGAAATCGAGTTTTGAAGTTGTTTCTTATGGAGCTGCAATTGCTCAACAATTAGGAACCAACCTAGTTGCCATTTCAATTGGGAACGTTTCATCCGACGAGCTAAACAAATTAGCTAATTACGGTGCTTCAAAAATCTTATCTGTTTCTGAGGATGCTTATAAGTCGTTTGTTAACCAGGCTTACGGAGCTGTTATCGCTCAAGCTGCTCAAAAGGAAAATGCCAACGTGGTTGTTTTATCAGCTTCTTTTTCAGGAAAAGGATTAGCACCTCGTGTTGCGGTTAAATTGAACGCTGCTTATGTAGATGGAGCTGTTTCATTGCCTGACACAACGAACGGATTTATGGTTCGTAAAGGAGCCTTTTCAGGTAAGGCATTTGCCGATGTTTCTATCAGTAGTGAGAACAAAGTAATCGCTTTAATGCCGAATGCTTATAAGGTTGTAGAAAATCTACAGTCAGCTTATATAGAATCATTTATACCAACAACCGGAAGTAATGATTTCGCTACTATGGTAAAAGAAATCGTTCGCGCATCTGATAAAATTTCATTGCCTGATGCTGAATTAGTAGTATCTGCAGGTCGTGGAATGAAAGGTCCGGAGAACTGGGGAATGATTGAAGAATTAGCTCAGTTATTAGGAGCTGCAACTGCATGCTCAAAGCCAGTTTCTGATTCACACTGGCGCCCGCATAGCGAACACGTTGGTCAAACAGGAATCGCGGTTAGTCCGAATTTATACATTGCCATTGGAATATCAGGTGCCATTCAACATTTAGCAGGCGTAAGCTCTTCTAAGGTTATTGTGGTTATCAATAAAGACCCTGAAGCACCTTTCTTTAAGGCAGCTGATTATGGCATTGTTGGAGACGCATTTGAAGTGGTACCTCAATTAATAAGTGCAATTAAAGAATTTAAAGCTGTGAACGCTTAATCGAAAGTAACTTTCGAAAGCATATGAAAAAAATAAGACTCGATATCTACGGGCTAAAAAACAGCCAGACTACTTCAAACGCATATGTACTGACGCTTTTGGAGTTTGATGGTATGCGTCGTTTGCCAATAATTATAGGCAAAGTAGAGGCTGAAGCAATAGCTGTAGAGATGGAGAAAATAGCTCCTGTACGACCTTTGACGCATGACCTTTTCAGAACATTTGCTAATGCCTTCGAGATTACCCTTGATGAAGTCATCATCTATAACTTTAAAGAGGGAGTATTTTTCGCCATGATTTGTTGTACCTCTAAAAAAGATGGCACACAACATCAAATCGATTCAAGAACATCAGACGCCATTGCTCTAGCGGTTCGCTTTGATGCCCCTATTTACACTTACGATAAAATCTTAAATGCTGCTGGTGTTAATTTAGAAGAAATCGACCGCCAGGATTTTGATTCAAATGACAATGATGCCGATCACTATCCTCAGCATCACAACCCTCAACAAACAGGTGCCAAGAGTTCAGCATATGATGTTTATAGAGGTATGGATGACGAAGAATTAGACAATGCCCTAAACAATGCATTAGAAGATGAAGATTACGAGACGGCATCCAAAATACGAGATGAGATTACAAGAAGAAAAAAGGATGAACATTCAACCGATAATATTGATTAATATCAAATCCTGCTTCCAAGCAGGATTTTTTTTGCCCTGTAACGACCCTAAATTGATATCTTCGTAAACAGTCTCAATTCAATTCAAATGAAAATGCGCCTCTTCTTTAAAGTACTTTTTACGTCTTTTATTTTCATACTATACTTTAATCAAAATTCATATGCACAATGGGAATATTTGCACGCAAGTCCAACAGGAAACAACCTCTACAAAATCGGATTTGCAAATAGCAATACTGGGTGGACAACAGGTGAAATGGGAACAATACTTAAAACAACTGACGGCGGAAATACCTGGAAAAATCAATACACGTTAAGCAATGATAATATTATCGATTTGAGCGTTATCGATACAAGTACCCTTTTTATACTTAATAACAGCAATGAATTATTGGTAAGTACTGATGGCGGAGATACTTGGACGTTACGAAGCTTGTTTTTGGGATCTAATACTTCATCAATTTCATTTATAAATGCTAACGACGGATGGGAAGGAATTGGTACCAATATTCAACATACAACTGATGGTGGCGTTAACTGGGCTGTTCAATATAATGGTAGCGATGATATTGCAGATATTAAGGTTGGCAATAATGGAAATGGAATTGCAGTAACAGCATTTGGTGATTTGTTGCATACTGCTAATTATGGTCAAGCATGGTCAAGTGTTTTTAATGCACCAGGAAATTTTCAATCTATGGATTTAAACACATCATCTTCAATAGGACTATTAATCATTAATAATGTTTTGTATAAGTCTATAGATAATGGTAATACATGGACCGCTCCAGTAAATACTCCTCCTACTCTTTCGAGTACCAATGCAAAATCGGTAAACATTTTTAATGCGAATAATTATCTGATTACAGATGGCGATGGTAATCTTTGGTTTACTTCGAACGGTGGTTCTACTTGGATTAACAACAACAGCATGGTAGGTAATTCTTTGAATAATTGTTTCGCGTTGAGTAACTCAAGATTTATTGCAGTAGGTGATAATGGTAAAATAGCTTTAAGTTCAAACGCAGGTTCTACATTAAATTCCTTAGAAACAAGAGTCACAAATCAAGAATTATGGGGTGTTCATCATTTTGGAAGCACTTATTTCGCAGTGGGTGATGCAGGAACGATACTTAAATCGACCAACGACGGACAAACATGGAATAATCTGAATTCAGGTAGCACCGATAATTTAAGAAGTATTACAGTCATTAATGCCAATACAGCCGTTGCGGTAGGTAATGCTAGCACCATCTTGAAAACTACCAATGGCGGCACAACCTGGACGCAAATCAGCACAGGTTATTCAGATGATATTCATGTTATTCACCGAATTCCCAACGGAATACTTTACGCTGTTGGTAATAACGAATTACTTTTAACATCTACCAACGATGGTTCAACGTGGACGTTTGAAACAACTTCCTTTACTGGATTTCAATACAATTTCACAGATATAAATTTTGCTACGAACGATACAGGTTTTATTGCTACTAACAGTGCTGAAATAATCACGACGGATGATGGTGGACAAAACTGGTACTTGCGAATGACCGGTTTGTTTGGCCAAATGACCTGCTTAAGTTTTGTCGACGGACTGAACGGATGGGTAGGAAGCGATAATGGAGAAATCTTTTATACTGACGATGGTGGTCAAACATGGACCGACCGTTCAATGGTTGGATTTACCAGTAGAATCCATCGGTTAAAATTTAACAACCAAATTACGGGATGGGCTTTTACCGATAATGGAATTTTTAAAACAAATGACGGTGGATTAAATTGGACAAAAGAATTTTCACCATGTGCCAATGTGCATGCTGCTGATTTATCAGGAAATTATTCAGCAATTGCATTAGGTGCTGGTCAAGGGCGAATTATTATCCGTAACGGTGAAATCGCAGCGTTTGTTGGCGCTGGAACTTATTGCTCAGGGCAAGAATATTCGTTCGGAGCATTCACTCTAGGATATTTTAATGCAGGAAATACGTTCATTGCACAGTTATCTGACGACTTTGGAAGTTTCGACTATCCAACTACAATAGCAACTTTTCAAGCGACAACAATGAATAGTATTACTGCAACAATTCCAGCGGGTATCCCTCCAAGCGCATTGTATCGCCTTAGAATTGGTTCTACTAATCCACCAATGTATAGTAACATACCTGTAAATACATTAGACATTCACGATTCTCCTCAAGTACTAGTTTACGCAAATGGTAATACAACCTTCAACAATGGTGATTCTTTAATTTTAATCAACTTAAGTGGTGCGGTTGGAACTTATCAATGGTATCGAAACGGTTTGCCTCTTCTAGGAGCAAATGATGATTCGTTGACCGTTAAAATACC
>CAMBYJ010000196.1 GCA_945872015.1 Chitinophaga pinensis
TCGGAACATTTCTATATTCACAATATTCCAAATCTGTTTTACCAATAATCCATTTACGAATTTCAGGATCTTGCACCGCCTTTGGATTTACATATACATATCGAAACTCCATATCGAACACGACAAAATCGCCAGGCAATTGTGCGAGCAGCGACTCAAAAAAATGTTCGTTAAGCGACATAATTAAATATTAATTTCAATATGCAATATACTAAATTTTTCCTTCTTTAATCATTCTGTAAATTGTGCTTTTACCAATATCTAATCGTTTGGCAACTTCAATTACATTATGATCAAAACGGTTTAAGTAATGACGAATTATTCTTGCATCATACTCTTGCAAAGTTAAGTCCTGATCTAATAAATCAGTCGGAGTTTTAGTTGCAGTAAAGGTGATATCTGTTGGAGTAATTTGCGAACCATCCGCCATCACAGCAGCTAATTCGATTACTGCTTTTAACTCTCGAACATTTCCTGGGAAACGATAAAAAAGCAATTTGTCTTTTGCTTCAGGAGTTAAACTTTTTCTTGGAAATTTATTCTCTAAGCAAAATGTATCTAAGAAGTATTTAGCCAAAATCAGAATATCATTTCCACGTTCACATAGTGGAGGCAGATTAATGGGCAATCCTAATAATCGATAATATAAATCCTCTCTGAAATTTCCTCGTGCTGTTTCTTCGCCAAGATTTTTATTTGTTGCAACAATTATTCTTACATCAACTTTTACAACTTCACTGCTTCCTAATCTTGTAATTTCTTTTTCTTGTAATACCCTCAATAATTTTGCTTGCATCGAAAAAGGCATTTCGCCTATTTCATCTAAAAACAAAGTGCCACCATGCGCATCTTCAAACTTTCCGCTTCTTCGTGTTGATGCTCCTGTAAATGCTCCTTTTTCGTATCCGAATAATTCACTCTCTAAAAGATCATGCGGAATAGAAGCAACATTAATCGCAATAAACGGAGCTTTTGCTCTTTCCGAATTATAATGAATAGCTTTTGCTACGAGCTCTTTTCCTGTTCCTGTTTCACCTGAAATAGAAACAACAATTTGTGTTGCCGCACCTTTTTCAATTAAACGATAAATATGTTGCATAGCATCACATGAACCAATCAGCAAATTATTTCTTAAGTACTTGCCTTTTATCTGTTCCTTTAAATGCTGTAATTCATTTTGCAATGAAACGTTTTTGCGAATATTATTAATTGAATTCCATAGACGCTCCTTTGTCTCTTCATTCTTCACAATATAATCGTAAGCTCCTTTTTTTAAAATATCTACGGCAGTTGCAATATTTTCCTGACCTGAAATAGCTATTACATGGCATTCAGGCACATCTTGCTTAATTCTGTTTAGCACTTCATCGCCCATCATATCAGGCAATGTATAATCCAGCGTTATAACATCAGGCTGAAGGTGTAGGTCTTTTAAAAGCGCTTTGCCACTCGCATAAATATAAATTTCATTATCAGGATTTGCTGACAAATGATGTTGCAATAATTCACTATACCATATATCATCCTCAGCAATGAAAATTTTAAGTGGTCTTTCAGTATGAGTAGTTTCGTTTTGCATAAGCGAGTTCAAATTTACGAAATCCATCAATCCTATTAACTTTGCAAGCTAAATATGAAGTTACACGACCCATTTAGCGCATTGCGGATTAAAGAATTCCGATTGTTTTTATCAGCTAAATTTCTGATTACAGTAGCAACACAAATGCAGGCCATTATTGCCAGCTGGCTGATTTATGAAAAAACGAAAGATCCGTTTAGCCTTGGACTTATCGGTTTAGCAGAAGCCATTCCTGCGCTATCGCTTGCATTACCTGGTGGTTTAATTGCTGACCGTTTTAGTCGTAAAAAGATAATGTTGCTGGCCACTTTATTAATGGTTATCAGCGCGGCAGCACTTTGCATTTATACCAACCCTATTCTAAGCAGTCAGTTTAACAACAATCTATTTTTTAACGGAGTTGGGACGTTATATTTTGTTATTTTCCTCGTAGGCGTTGCGAGAGGTTTTTATGTTCCTGCGCAAGCAGCATATTGGGCTCAAATACTTCCGAAAGAAAAATATGTGAATGGTTCGGTATGGAATAGTAGTCTTTGGCAAATAGGAGTTGTAATTGGACCAGCTTTAGGCGGTATATTTTACGCAAAAACGGGAGCCTTTATTTCCAGTACAATCGTAATGGTTTTAATTATGCTCGTTGCAGTTCTAATTACCTTCTTTGCAAACACTACGGTATCTGTTCAGTCAAGCATGGAGTCGGTTGGCGAAAGTATTCAAAAAGGCATTCGTTATTTCTTTAAACATCCCATTTTATTATCGGCTGTTTCACTCGATTTATTCGCGGTATTATTCGGGGGAGCTGTAGCTTTATTACCTGCATTTGCAGATACTATCTTGCATGTAGGTCCTGAAGGACTAGGCTATTTACGCTCTGCACCTGCTATTGGTGCTGTTACAATGTCGTTGATAATGGCCTTTTACCCACCTCATAAAGAAGCAGGAAAAAAAATGCTTTGGTGTGTTGCCGGATTCGGATTTTGCATGATTGCCTTTGCCCTATCAACTTCATTTATTCTGTCATTTGCAATTTTATTGCTAAGCGGTATGTTTGATAACGTGAGTGTAGTAATTCGATCAACTATTTTACAGACACATACACCAGATGAAATGAGAGGAAGAATATCTGCAGTAAACAGTATTTTTGTTGGTAGCAGCAATGAACTTGGCGCCTTCGAATCAGGATTGGCAGCGCGCTTTTTAGGATTGGTGCCTTCGGTAATTTTTGGTGGAGTAATGACGCTGATTGTATTGTTGATTACACAAAAAATGGCACCTGCGCTTAAAAAGTTAACTATTTAGAGGTAAGTCCCAACCGTCTAACAATGAAGTCGATTTATCGAATGAATTAACCCATTTGTTATAAAGCAACCTAAATTCCTCAATTTCGTCTTCAATTAATTGCGAATACTCTAAATCACTAATGCCAAGGACCTTCATTCCTGCAAGTTGATGTAGCACCTTCTTAACTGCCAATTTCACCAAAATTGCATTCTCAAGTTTATCGTTGAAATAGATGCTAGTTTCGGCGATAACAAGCTTATTACAAATTTCATATCCTGCATTCAACAAGATTTTTTTATACTCAAACTCCACATCTGAATATCCTAAATGCTCACAAAATGAAATAATTAAATCGCTGACTAACCCCGCCTTTTGCATAATAGGCAATGCTTGCACTCTTGCATCTTCCGTTAAAATAGCCCTAATTGCATCTTTACCAGCCAATTTCATGAGACTGATTTTATCTTCTTGATCTATATTTTCTGGCTGATGGTTCTCCATTCTTCAACAATACGTAATTTTCAAATGTATGACATGAAACAGATACGAGTCAATACGTACAGCAATAAACTTTCTAACAATTGGAATGCTATTCAAATTTATTAGACAAAAAGGAGGCATTGGTCTCGAGAATATACACTAAATTCGCACACTATTGCAATAAATATTATGTTAGATTTTGTAAACAGTCTGTTAAAAAAGTTTTTTGGCAGCAAAGCAGAAAGAGATTTAAAAGAGTTAACTCCATTTGTTGGCTTAATCAATGCTGAATTTGAAAAATTATCAGGACTTAGTAATGATGAGCTAAGAGCAAAGACAGGTGAATTTAAAAAGCGAATTCAGGATTATATTCAAGAAATTGAAAACGAGTTAACAGAATTACATACTTCATCTGAAGAAAATCCAGATATGGATCTTCAGGAGAAAGAAAAGATTTTCACTCGTGTAGATGAACTTAAAAAAGAACGCAATCAGAAAATAGAAGAAGCTTTATTACAAATTCTTCCATCTGCATTTGCTGTTATTAAAGATACTGCGCGTCGTTTAAAAGAAAATTCGGAGATAGAAGTTATCGCTACTGAACACGATAAAAATTTAGCTGTTAAAAAAAGCAATGTGATTATTCGTGGTGATAAAGCGTATTATCAAAACAAATGGATGGCTGCAGGTAATGAAGTTACCTGGGACATGGTGCATTACGATGTACAGTTAATTGGTGGTACTGTTTTGCATCAAGGTAAAATAGCTGAGATGGCAACGGGTGAAGGTAAAACGTTAGTTGGTACACTTCCTATTTACTTAAATGCACTTGCAGGAAGAGGCGTACACGTTGTTACAGTAAATGATTACTTAGCAAAACGTGACTCGGAGTGGAACGGACCTGTATTTGAATTTTTAGGATTAACCGTAGATTGTATTGATAAGCATCAACCAAATAGTAACGATAGAAGAAAAGCGTATTTAGCAGATATAACTTACGGAACAAATAATGAATTTGGTTTTGACTACTTGCGTGATAACATGGCACGCAGTACCGAAGATATCGTTCAGCGTGAGCATCACTTTGCAATTGTTGATGAGGTTGACTCCGTATTGATTGATGATGCAAGAACGCCATTGATTATTTCTGGTCC
>CAMBYJ010000197.1 GCA_945872015.1 Chitinophaga pinensis
AGGATCTCCATCAACTTCAACATTGCAAAATCCAACAGTAGTTTATAATACACCGGGCAACTATTCGGCAACGTTAGTATCTACAAATGCTAATGGAGTTGATTCTGTAACTTATTCGAACTACGTAAATATTGCAACAAGCATTGCTCCCGATCCTCAAACTACTGGAGGTGTACGTTGTGGTCCTGGCTCTATTTCATTATCAGCAACAGGTTCTGGAAATGGAACATTGCGCTGGTGGGATGCACCAGGCGGTGGTAATGTATTAGCTACAGGTAATAACTACAATCCAACTATCAACGGAACAACTACTTATTATGTAGATGAAGATTTCCCTCCAGGATTGGTTGATTATGTTGGTGAAGTAGGTAATGGATTTGGCGCAGGAAGTTTCTTCACAGCGAATGATATTCGTGGTTTATATTTCGATGTTATTAATCCTGTTGTTTTAAATTCAGTAGATGTATATGCTAATACTTCTGGTCCGCGTACTATTGAAATTTTAGATTCACAAGGAAATACGTATGCAGATACAACTATAAATATTCCAGCAAGTGGTGCAAATACAACTACTGTAAATGTTAATTTCAAATTATATCCAGGCACTGACTACTTTATTAAATGTCGTGGATTAGTCGATTTATATCGTAATTCAGCAGGTGCAGTTTATCCGTATAATAGTGCTTCAATTAACATAACAGGAAGTAATGCAGGGTCGCCTGGTTACTATTACTTCTTCTATAATTGGACATATACTGATATCTATTGCAATACAGGACGAACGGCATGTGTTGCTTTAGATTCATGTGCAGCTGTTGGGTTATCTGATGTTTCATTAGATCAGACAATGCAAGTATATCCAAATCCTACTAACGGATTATTTGAATTGAGCTTTAATGCAAGTGCTGCTCAGAATTACAAAGTAACTGTGTTAAATACACTAGGTAAAATTGTTTACGAATACCAACTAAATGATTTTGCAGGTGATCATAAACAGATGATTGATTTATCATCGTTGAGTAAAGGAGTTTATGTGATTAACGTAAGCACACCAACTAAAAATGTAATGCGAAAAATTACAGTTTATTAATCATTACTGATATTAAATAAAAACGGGATGAAGCATAAGCGACATCCCGTTTTTTTATTGTCTTATTTTTTACTTACCAGATTTTTACTCTTTTGTCAAGAGGCACAAACATTTTATTAGTTGGTTTTACATTAAAAGCTTCGTAGAATTCTGGCACATTCATCACTGGGCCTTGCACACGCAAGAAATTTGGCGAGTGAACATCTGTCATAATACGTAAAGCCATTACTTCATCACGATAATGTCCTACCCAGCTAAGCGCATATCCCATAAAGTATCGTTGTAATGGAGTAAGTCCGTTAATTACTTTCCCTGACTTATACTGTTCTGTTTTCTTAAATGCTTCTAAGCCGAGTACTACACCACCTAAATCAGCAATGTTTTCTCCCTGTGTTGCATCGCCGTTTACATGTAAACTATCGAGCACTGTAAAGTTGTTAAACTGATCAATAATTTTTTGAGCTCTGTTTTTAAATTCTTTTTCATCGTTAGCTGTCCACCACGATTTCAAATTTCCTTTCTCATCAAACTGTCTTCCTTGATCATCAAATCCGTGCGTTACTTCGTGACCGATAGTAGAAGCACCTGCGTATCCATAGATGATTGCATCATCAGCTAATGAATCAGGTAATCCTGGAATAATAAAAATAGCAGCTGGTAAAACGATTTCGTTATTAGAAGGATTATAGTATGCGTTATACGTTTGTGGCGTCATATCCCACTCAGTGCGATCTACTGGCTTTCCTAATTTGCTTACTTGTAATTCATGCGCCCAAATATGACTATTCATGATGTTGATTACATAGGCATCACGGTTGATTGATAACGATGAATAATCTTTCCATTTATCAGGATAACCACATTTAACGGTGATTGTGTTCAACTTGTTAATAGCCTTTTCTTTTGTTTCTGCACTCATCCAGTCTAAGCCTTTGATACGATCACGGTATGCAGTAATTATGTTAGTTGTTAAATCTTCGTATCGCTTTTTAACTGATGGAGACACATATTTTTTCACATACAACTGGCCTAATAAATCGCCCATGCATGATTCTTCTTCATCCAATACACGTTTGTAACGTTCACGTTGTGTCTTAACACCATTCAAAATTTTACCATTGAAATTAAATGCTTCTTGTTCGAATGCCTTTCCGCAATAGTCGCCATACGCATTAATCAAGCACCAATTGAAATAAGCTTTCCAATCTTCAATCGCAACCGATTTAAGAGAAGCTTCCATTTGTTTTAAGAACTCAGGTTGTCCAACAATGATAGTATCTACTTTCGATAACTTCATATTCGTGAACATAGATGTCCAATTAACAGAAGGTGTTAACTTCACTAATTCTGAAACAGCTTTCTTATTATAATTAGCATATGGATCGCGTAGTTCTTCTAACTTACGTGATGCTTTTGCGAACGATAATTCAAGATTCCATACTTTATTCATGTTAGCTGTTGCAGACGTTGAATCTTGACCCATTAACTTGAACATATTTACGATATGCTTTTTGTATTCTTCGCGAATATTATTTGTGCGACTATCATTATTAAAATAATAATCACGATCTGGTAAGCCAATACCACCTTGGCCAATATGAAGTGAAAGCTGTTCGCTGTTCATCTCATCTTGATAGATGTAAGCGCTGTAAAAAGGCGATGCGCCATATACCTGCATTCTTGCTACAGTAGCAAGCACATCTTCTTTCGTTTTGATGTTGCTGATAGCTTCTAACTCTTTATTAAGAGGATTAATACCATTTTTATCAATACTAACGGTATCCATACCCGAAAAGTAGAAGTCGCCAATTTTTTGCTCGATACTCCCTTTCGCAGCTCCCGACTTACCAGCTTCTTCGCTGATATTTTTAGTACGATTATAAGTTTCATTCATTACCATTGTCCAAATTCCGAAACCCTTTTCAGAGGCTGGAATTGGATTGTTTTTTATCCATCCACCACATGCATATCCGAAGAAATCATCTGCAGGATTAATGGTAGTGTCCATGTTTTCTACCAGCACATCTTTAAATTCTGCTGGTTTTTCTGTTCCCGATTTGTTCTGATTACAAGAAACAAATCCAACAGAAAGAAATAATGCTGCAACGAGCAATTGCTTTTTCATATTCAGTAAATTTTTATCGAAATTAATTAAAAAGTAATGATAGCGCTTGTAAATCGGTAATCGGTAAGGAACAAGCATTATCAATACAATGGAAGGCAATGGTTTTAACTTGACTAAATCGGTTTTTGTTAAGTGGTAAAATAGAATCCTTATGAGCAATTGAAAAAATTAAATTCGGATGATAATTTTTCTGGATTTGATGCGCCCATTTTTTCGCATCAGGCCCACTTATAACGAGTTCTTCTTTGCTGTTTTCCATTAGTAATGCTACTTGAGCCCATTTACTATACCACGGAATTGCATTGTTGATTTCCTTTTGAAGTAGGACAAGCATTTGTTCCGCACGATTTAAATAATTTGATTCATCGAAATAGCGTGATAGGATATAGAGATTCATCGCCATCATTGCGTTAGATGAAGGAATGACATTGTCCTGTAATTCCATACTTCGTTTAATTAGCTTTTCAGCATTATCAGACGTAAAGTAGAATAGGGGAGTATCTTCGGAACTAAATTGCTTGATGACTGTGTTGCACAGATTTTTCGCTAGTGCTAAGTATTTTTCTTCAAACGTGATTTGATAAACCGCAATTAATCCTTCTATCACACTTGCATAATCGTCTAAAAATCCTTCACGCAGTTGTGATGATGCATTTGTTATTTCTGCATCTACAATCGAGTGTGCAACCTTGTTCTCGTTTAGTAAATATTGAATAATGCTTTCAGCAAGGTTAACTGCTGCTTGATAATATTGTAAATCATTCGTAGCCATAAACGCGTCTGAAAATCCTTTTAACAATAGTCCATTCCAGCAAGCAATTATTTTATTGTCCAATCCCGGAAGAACTCGTTTATTTCGTTGTACGAATAATTTATTTGTTATTTCAAGGATTTTCTGATTGAAGTCTTCTTCTGAAAGTTTAAACTTTTCTCTTATTACAATTGCATTTTCATTTCGTAAAGGGATGTAGGTGTCGTTTTCCCAATATCCTTTTTTATCAAAGTGGAAATATTCCTTTGCGATTAAATATTGATGCTCGCTTAAAATACTTTGCAATTCGTTTAATGTCCATGTATAAAATTTCCCTTCTACACCTTCTGTATCGGCATCCAATGCAGCGTAATATAAGTTGGACTCTGATTTCAACTCTCTGTTTATAAAAGTGAAAATACCGTCAGTAGTTTCTTTGTATTTTTCATTCTTGAATATGCTAAACGACTTCGCATAAAGTGATAGCAGTTGTGCATTGTCATATAACATTTTTTCAAAGT
>CAMBYJ010000198.1 GCA_945872015.1 Chitinophaga pinensis
GTAAGTATGAGCTGTAAACGCAACATCATTCATCTTTTCATCTAATTGCTCATAAGGACTAGCTGAGTTTTTCGTGTATTCACCTTTTACGGCACCTGCTTCTGTTTTAAAATCCTGCACTGAATATTTCAGATTCATAAAACGATCTGCTTCCAATTCAAACATTTTATCAAGCATGGATGCATTACCTGTCATGTGATAAACAGTACGATCTAACCATGTGTTTGCATTGGCACTTGCACCAGTTGCCTTCAAAGCATTACTGTATGCTTCCTTCGGATATTTTTCTGTTCCGCGAAACATCATATGCTCGAAGAAATGTGCAAATCCAGTACGACCAGCATCCACCTCATCGCGAGAACCAACACGCATGATAATATAAAAGGCAGCTAAACCGGGACTATCATAAGGGACAGTCACCACGTTTAAACCGTTAGCCATTTTTGTTTGAGTAATTGGATAAGGCAATATTTTATCGCCAGGTCCGCCAATAACTATCACGGTGTTGATAGTCATCAGAAGTAATAGAGAAAGTATCTTTTTCATATTTAGTTTTTAGATAGTTAGTAATCCGCCGTTCACATGTAATGTTTGACCAGTAATATAAGTTGACATATCACTTGCAAGGAAAATACAAGCATTTGCAATGTCAATTGGAGTTCCGCCGCGTTTCATCGGAATTTGTTCTCTCCACATTTTAACCGTGTCTTCGTTTAGCACATCTGTCATTTCTGTCTCGATAAATCCTGGTGCAATCGCATTACAACGAATATTACGAGAACCTAATTCTTGCGCAATTGATTTTGTAAATCCGATGATGCCCGCTTTAGATGCAGCATAATTTGCCTGGCCTGCATTTCCTTTCACGCCAACAATTGAGGTCATGTTGATGATTGAACCACTGCGCTGTTTTAACATTGGTCGTTGACAAGCCTTGATAACGTTAAAAACGCTTTTCAGATTTGTTTTAATTACCTCATCAAATTGCTCTTCCGACATACGCATCAACAAATTATCGCGGGTGATTCCTGCATTATTGATAACAATATCAAGGGTTGTAAATTCAGTAACTACGGCATTAATCAGCTCTTCTGCGGCTTTAAAATCAGATGCATCTGACTTATAACCTTTAGCTTTTACGCCTAAAGCTGCTAATTCTGTCTCTAAAGTAGCCGCTTTTTCCGGAGAAGAAAGGTAGGTAAAAGCAATATTTGCCCCTTGTTTTGCCATTTCAATGGCGATTCCACGCCCAATTCCTCTAGAAGCGCCGGTCACTAACGCCGTTTTTCCTAATAATAAATTCATATACAGTTAATTTGGATGTTTAGTAGTTTTATAGTTAATTTGTCAAATATAATCAACTAACTAAATCCATTGAAAAAATTACTAATAATTGCCTTGCTATCTTTGTTATCATACGGGTCGCAGGCACAAGGTGAAATGCGAGTAGGTATTAAAGGAGCTTTCAACAACACCTACCTAAGAAATGAAAATGTCACAAATCGTAATTTTAAATTAGATTATGAGACAACATACGGTGAGTCGTTTGGATTTTCATTTAATTATGCTGTAACTAAAAACTACAGTTTAGATGCTAACATTTTAATTTCAAAACAAAAGCAGAATTACCAATTCAATTTTGGAACTGAAGCAAATCCAGATTTGGCAGAGCTTAAAAACAAACTAAGGTATTTCGATATTCCGGTTTTGTTCAAGATGAAAAACAACATGGGACTTTATGTTGAAGTAGGTCCGCAAATGTCGATTTTGTTTAGTGACAAGGAAACGTTCGATTATAAAAACTCTACCTTGAGTTATGAAGAGCAACATTTTAAAAGTGATTTTAGAGGTTTCGGAGTAGCTGGTGTTATTGGAGCAGGTGCTGATATTCGCTTAAATGATAATTTTGAAATAAACGCTGGTGTTCGCTTGGGATATATGTTTACAGATGCTACCAATGAATTCAAAGATCCAGATGAAAAATATCCTTTAGATGAGAAATTTTCACCAGTTTATGGATATGATGGCAGTCATAGTATGAACGCTGCGATTAATTATTACGCTAATGAGTATGTTGATTATAAGAGAACCAATAGAATTTGGGGAGGAATCAATATTGGATTAACGTATAAAATTGAAAAAAAGGAAGAAACTAAGAATATAAAATAACATCTTATTAATCTTAATATTAATTTGATATCATGATTATCATTTAATATTGTCTAATAATCAACTAAACAAACCCTATGAAAAAATTAATTTTAGTTGCCGCTTTAGCAGCAATCACATTCGGTGCACAGGCTCAAGGTGAAATAACCATCGGCTTAAAAGGTGCATTTAATTACACTGGATTATTTAATAACAACGTAAGTGATCAAGGTTATGAATTAGATTACGCACCAACAACTGGTGGATCATTTGGCGCTTCTTTCAACTATCGTTTAGCAGAAAAGTCTAGTATAGATGTAAACATTTTAATCTCTGGGCAAAATCAAAAGTATGATTTGAAATTCGGATCTGAAGCATCTGCATTGCCAGCTACAGTTGAAACCAATTTAAAATACATCGACATTCCAGTTTTATTTAAGTTAGGAAGTGGCAACGGTGCTTATTTCGAAGTTGGTCCACAATTATCTTTCTTAAGTAGTGCTAAAGAAACATTTGATTTCCCAACTGCTACAGCTGGAAATTATTCTGATAAAGATTTCAAAAATGACTTTAAAGGATTTGGATTATCTGGTGTTCTAGGTTTCGGAGCTGATTTCGAATTAAATGAACAATTAGGTCTAACTGCTGGTTTAAGATTGGGCTATATGTTTACTGATGCAACAGTAGAATATACAGCAGCTGAAGCAACAGCGTTAGATGAAAATGACAATCTAAGTTTTAATGCAGCTTTTAATCACACAAACAAAAAGGGTGATTTCGAATATCAAAAAACAATGCGTGCTTGGGCTGGTTTAAATATCGGTTTAACATATAGGCTGAAATAAATCATATTTCATAAAGTTTTTAAAGGACAGACGAAAGTTTGTCCTTTTTTTATTTACATTTATTGAATGAGACTACAAAACCTAGTATTTACAGTTGCTTTTTTATTGCTGTTTTTTAGTAGCAATGCTCAGCGACTAAGCCTTGGAGGTAAGATTGCCTTTAACAACACAGCCGTTTACAACAAGAATATTTTTGACCAGGTCGACTATGTGAAGACAGGTGCAAATAGCTTCGGCGCCCAACTGAATGTGATGTTTACACGTAAATGGGGAATCACTTCTGATATTCTATTAGCTAATAATAATCAGAAGTATACGCTTGTTGATGCAACCAATGCTTTTAATGGAGAATCTAAATTTACCTATCTCGATGTACCTGTTTTACTTAAACGGAAAAATAGAATTGGCCTCTATACTGAGTTCGGCCCGATGGTTTCTTTTCTGATGTCGGCTAACGAAACTGTCTTCAATAGCGATGGTAGTTTGAACTATACAGAGAAAGATTTTAAAAGTGATTTCAATAATTTCGGATTGTCAGCTGTTGGTGGACTTGGATGGGATATTAAGCTATCAAAAAGGCTAATGATAAATATTGAAGGTCGCGTTGGTTATATGTTTACAGATGTAACAACTGATTATTCAAATTTGAGCAAAGAAGAGCTTTTGTTAAAACTACTAACTGAACAAATCAGTCTAAACACTTATTCAAGTAATATCAATGAAAATGGGGATGTTAGCTATGCTAAATCAAATCGCATTTTTACGGGTGTGAATGTTGGATTAAATTGGATTCTTGTTCCTATGAATATTATTAAATAAAAAAGGGACGATTGTTCGTCCCTAACCTATAAACTATGCTGCTTTTATGCAGATACTTTTCCTAATACTTCCGCCATTGTTGTTCCAATCATAGCTGGTGAATCAACCACGTGAATTCCGCATTCACGCATGATGCGCATCTTAGCAGCTGCCGTATCATCGGCACCACCTACAATTGCACCCGCATGACCCATTCTTCGTCCCGGAGGCGCTGTTTGTCCTGCGATAAATCCAACAACTGGCTTTTTATTACCTGTCGCTTTAATCCAATTTGCTGCTTCTGCTTCTAGTCCACCACCAATCTCACCAATCATTATGATTGCATCCGTTTCTGGATCATTCATGAATAGTTCAACTGCTTCGCGTGTTGTTGTTCCGATTATCGGATCTCCACCAATTCCGATAGCTGTTGATACTCCTAAACCAGCTTTTGCAATCTGATCAGCTGCTTCATAAGTAAGCGTACCTGATTTAGAAACGATACCTACTCTTCCTTTGTGGAATACAAAACCTGGCATAATACCAACCTTTGCTTCGCCTGGAGTAATCACCCCCGGACAATTTGGTCCGATTAAACGGCAATCGTGTCCTTTTAAATATTCTTTCACCACAATCATATCACGAGTAGGAATACCTTCTGTAATACAAATAAT
>CAMBYJ010000199.1 GCA_945872015.1 Chitinophaga pinensis
GCAATTGTTGATGAAACAGCAGGTGTTACGCGCGATCGACATTACGGTAAGGCGGAGTGGATAGGAAGAACGTTTTCTGTTATTGATACTGGTGGATATATAACTGGTTCAGATGATGTTTTTGAAGGTGAAATTCGCAAGCAGGTTGCTTTAGCTATTGATGAGGCGAATGTTATTTTGTTTGTTGTTGATGTTGCTGATGGATTAACTGACATGGATAAAGAAGTAGCGAATATGCTTCGTCGCTGTAACAAGAAAATTTTCCTGGTTACTAATAAAGTAGATAATTCAAAACGTATTAATGAAACGGGTGAATTCTACGCGCTGGGAATGGGAGATGTATATCCAATTTCAGCAATGAGCGGAAGTGGTACAGGTGAGTTATTGGATGATATGGTAGCAGTGTTTGATCCAGAAGATGTGATTGACCCCGAGTTACCACGTATTGCAATTATTGGCCAGCCGAATGTTGGAAAGTCATCTTTATTGAATACACTTATCGGAGTAGAGCGTGCGATTGTAACGCCAATTGCAGGTACTACACGTGATACATTGTACACGCGCTACCAGAGTTTCGGTTTTGATTTTTTACTGATTGATACCGCAGGATTAAGAAAGAAGAAAGTAGTAAAAGAAGATATTGAATTTTATTCGGTAATGCGTTCCGTTAGAGCCATTGAAGAAGCTGATGTTTGTTTGATGATGTTGGATGCAACTAATGGATTAGGTGTTCAGGACATGAATATTTTCCGTTTGTGTGAGCGTAATAGAAAAGGTGTTGTTATTCTCGTTAACAAATGGGATCTCTTAGAAAAGGAAACGAATACAATGCGTGATTACGAGCAGAAAATTAAAGATAAGCTAAGTCCATTTACAGATGTGCCAATTATTTTTACATCTGTAATCAATAAACAGCGTGTATTTAAAGCTCTAGAAACTGCTTTGCAAGTATTCAAAAATAAAACATCAAAAGTGGCTACCTCAAAGTTGAACAAGGTGATGTTGCCATACGTACATAATTATCCACCTCCTGCAACAAAAGGAAAAACAATCAGCATTAAGTACATTACGCAATTACCAGGACAAGCACCAACTTTTGTATTCTTCTGTAATTTGCCTCAGTATATCAATGAGTCTTACAAACGATATATTGAAAATAAAATGCGAGAGAACTTTGATTTTAGCGGTGTGCCTATCACCATTTACTTCCGAAGTAAAGAGCGAAATAAAGATGTAGAATAAGATTAGTAAATCGCTTTTCTGTTAAAGATGATGTATCCGATATGGAAAATAATTCCAACCGGATTCTCCCGTTTATCGTAGTAGTTAAGTGCTAAACTTACGGGGCCAATCGGACTTTTATAAATCGTATTAAACGTAGCTACGAAATAACGTTTACCAAAATTATCTCCGTAGCGCGATTTAAAATTTTCTTCCTGTAAAATTTCTCTGAAAGGCTGAAAGGCGTATCCTTCTAATCGTATATCAAAGTTATCATTGATGCTGATTAAATTTTTTATTCCTAACCCCAAATAATTATGTGCACGATAAGTTTCCTGAAATTGCGTTTGCATATCTGGTATTGGATTGAATGCAGGTGCTGCTAAAACAGTCGCTTGGTAATTAGAGAAAAATGGCTGTCCGCTTAACATAAGCTCTCCAAATAGACCCCATTTAAATCTTCTTAAACTATTAAAATAGGTTTCGTATTTCACATTCAACTGAAACCATTCGTGATAATAAGTAGTTGTGTCACGCAATATACCAGTAGAGCCAGGAAACGTTTTTTCATTTCCTTTGATATATCGCAAGCGTGCAAATAAACCAGAGCCTTTTGTAGCATACATCTTTCTATTTAATGTGTTTTGCTCGAGCTCGAGGAAATAGCTGTTCCCTTTAAAATCTGTTAAGTCACTCGTATCTGTTTGCGTAAAATCTCTTGTCAAATAATAATTGTCTTTTGTTTCAAATACGCTGGCTCCACCTTCTAATTTTAATTTATTGGTTAGTGGCGTTCCTAATTTAATCGAATAAGATTCATCGTACTGAACAAGGTAGGATGGTTTAACGTCTTCAAAAAATGCACTACTGCTTTTATAAAAATCCCATTGGTTTAATGTCACCGATGGTTCAATATAAAATGGAATCCGTCCAGGAACATCTAGTCGAGTTCGAATATGTCCGCTACTATACAGCTTGCCAAAATAAATACTTGCAAAGGTTTTTAAGCTGTATTTGTCCCAATAGTTTTTTTGAGCGGAGATAAATGCTGTATTAATCGGACGCGATGATACATTTCCGCCGAAATTGATAGATACACCTTTATTTTTTCGGACATCAACGCACAAAATAAAATGTCCTGATTGCGTATTGTATTTTAAGCTTGGAAACAAATAGCGTTGGTTCTCATCAGCTACAAGTCGAAACCACTTTTGCTTTAATTCTTCTGCAGTAATTAATTCTCCTTTCGGATTAATGGTCTTAATAATGTAATCGGCTTGCTTTGAATTCACACCCGTTACAGATATCGAATCAATTAATAAATCCTTATAAGAAAAACTGAATTGTTTACGCCTCTCTGCAAGTAGTAACGTGTCTGCCTCTCTATTTCCAATTCTTGATTTGATCAAAGGTATCATTCGTAACCCCATCGCATATCCGCTATCGATTGCTGATCTGATATCTTCAAACGAAAACAAACCAATGCCAGAAACATTAGGCGTTATGATAATATCTTGTTCGCGGTTCATTGAATAATTAGTAGTACGCTGAATCATCGATTTCAGCTGACTTAAAAAGTTGACTTCGCTCGGAAGGTCAATGGTGTCTGCTGTGTTAACACCGATAATTAAATCAGGATTAAATTCTGATTGTAAAACATCCGCAGGAAAATTATTGTAAATGCCTCCATCGTAAATAATATTATTATTCTCCAGCATTGGTGCATAATAAAAGGGAAACGACATTGAAGCACGTACTGCAAATGATAAGTCGCCCTGCTTATAAACGACTGCTCGTTTTGCCGTAATGTCTGATGCTACACAACGAAACGGAACAATTAAACTATCAAAATTATTTCCTGCTCGCGCAATTGGAATAGAAAGGTTTTCCATTAAAGCGAAATCAATTTCGGCTGCATTCACCACATTGCTTGGTAATTGTGTTTTGAAAACAGAATCGCTTATTAATTTAATTTCTATCCAGCTAGCATCGACGGGGTTTTTTAAAAATGAGTAAAGGTTGTCTTCATCAAATTGTCCCTCAGCTCGCTTTGCAAATATTTTTTGTGTGACTAAGCGCTCTAGCTGCGATGGTGATGTACCCGCTGCATAATAGCAACCAATTAATGCTCCTGAAGAAACACCGGTGATGTAATCAATCGGAATTTTATTTTCTTCTAGCGCCCTCAAGACTCCTATTTGTGCAAACCCGCGAGCACCGCCACCGCTCAACACTAATCCCACTTTTTGAGAATAGCCCTGAAGTGATAACACAAGCATCAGAAGGGTAAAACAAATTTGAACCTTTTTCAAGTCGATTGAATTGAATTGCAAAGGTAATTAATCAATTAAATACTGCCTTATTGAATAGGCAACTCAGAAAGATAAGTAAATGCCTTAATTAACCGCGATCCATACCAGGAGAAATAGGTACCATCTACCAATAGAATTTTCGAATCAGGAAATTTAGTTTGCAGAAAATCTGCGTCTGATTGTTTGAAAGGGTAGGGCTCGCTCGATAGAAGTAAATAGTCGGGCTGCGTAGTGAGATTGTTGAGGTCTAATTCAGGATAACGAAGTTGATGTTTTGATAACGAGTTAAAGCCTGCTTCTTCTAATATTGCATGGATGAATGTATCACCTCCAATGGTGAGCCAAGGCTCTTTCCAAATAAAATAATAGCACGATTTATCTTTTTTAATTTGATTGGATAAAGAAATCCTTGCTTGTTTGATTTCTGATATTATTTGCGAGGATTGCTCTTCTTTCCCAACTAAAATCCCCACATCGGAAATCATCTGCAAAGCATCATCAACAGTATTTATATCGCTGATGTAGATTGGAAAGTCAATCGCTAATTCCTCAATAAGTTCTTTCGTATTTTCTTCTTTGTTGGCTATGATTAAATCAGGTTGCAAGGCTTTGATTTTATCAATGTGAAAGTTCTTAGTGCCACCAACAATTATTTTTTCTTTCAACCAACGTTCAGGATGAATACAAAACTTAGTGATGCCAATTACTTCCTCATCAAGACCTAAATCAAAAAGCAATTCCGTTTGAGAAGGCACCAACGAAACAATTCTTTTCGCTGGCATACTCAAGTTTATTTTCCTTCCGAGCTGATCAGTAATCATAAAAATCTATTGTCTCGCGAGCACGTTAGCACATTAGCAAATTAACCCATTAGCCCATTAGCAAATTACTCACTGTACCCCATCTTTCTCATCCATTCCGGAT
>CAMBYJ010000200.1 GCA_945872015.1 Chitinophaga pinensis
AGGTTCCAGGATACTCCTTTAGCAAATGATCTTCGATATACCAGATTTTATTAGCAATTCTCGATAGGAAGTAGCGGTCATGGGATACGACTACGTAAGAGCCTTCATAACGGTTAAGGACATCCACCAATACGTTCACACTTTGCATGTCGAGGTGATTGGTAGGCTCATCCAGTAGTAAGAAATTAGCCTTTGCAAGAATTGTTTTTGCTAATGCGACACGTGCTCGCTCTCCTCCTGATAATACTTTGATTTTTTTAAATACTTCGTCACCCTTTAATAAGAATGCTCCAAGTAACGATCTTAAATAAGTATCTGATTCTTCAGGTGCAAAAATCTGTAATTCCTCAAGCGCAGAACTCTCTTTATTTAATGACTCTAATTGGTGCTGAGCATAGAATGAGGTCACAACGTTGTAGCCTGGTTCAGATTTTCCTTCAAATTGTTCAGAACCAAATAACATTCTAAGTAAAGTCGATTTTCCTTTTCCATTAGCACCAACAAAAGCGATTTTATCTCCTCGCGTAACTTCAGCCTGCGCATGATGAAATATTACTTGGTTGCCGTAACGTTTATCTTCTATTTCAAGTTTCTGTAAAACTCTACCTGGATTTTTATCGACTGCAAATCGGACTCTAATGGCAGCTGAAGGGCCTTCAACAGCTTCAACTCTTTCTAGCTTTTCAAGAGCTTTCATTCTTGATTGAGCCGCACTTGCTTTTGATGCTTTGGCTTTAAATCGTTCAATAAATCGCTCTTGTTCTTTGATGTATTTTTCTTGGTTTTTAAACTGATTAGCTTGTAGTTCTTGTCTTTCAGCTTTTTCTTCGAGGTAGTTAGTATAATCACCCGTGTAGATAGTGATTTTTTGATGCTCGATTTCTACAATACGATTAACAATTTTATCTAGAAAATATCTATCATGGGACACAATTACAACAGTACCTTCATACTCGGTTAAATATTCTTCTAGCCATTGAATTGAGGGTAAGTCGAGGTGATTGGTTGGCTCATCGAGCAAAAGTAAATTTGGCTTTCTTAATAATGTCTTCGCTAACATCACGCGCATTCTCCAACCTCCTGAGAATTCTTTTAAAGGTCTTGATAAATCAGCAGTAGAAAATCCTAATCCTTCTAAAATTGATTCCGCTTTATGTTGTAAAGAATATCCATCTAAATTATCATACTCTACTTGTGCTTTATGTAAGCGGTCTAGAATGCCATCGGAATAGTCATGTTCCAATTCTTTTAAGCATGCTTCAATTTCAAGATGTAATTCGTTTGCTCTTTCAAACGCTTCCATTGCTACATCTAAAATTGATTTTTCTGATAAGTAGCTTAATAAATCCTGATTTAGAAAACCAAGTACAAGGTCATTCCTTTTTGAGATGGTACCACCAGACGGACTGTACTCACCACTTATAACTCGTAGCAGGGTAGATTTACCTGTACCGTTTGCGCCGATAAGTCCAATTTTTTCATTGGGCTTAATATGCCAATTTAAATCGCTGTATAAAACGCGTGAACCAAATTCGAATAAAATATTTTGTAGTACTAACACCTTGCTATAATGAGATTAATTTTCCTTGTCCTAATTCTTTTTTAAGTATCGAAGTTGGATTTCCTTGATAATAAATATTTCCAACTCCGTATATGTTCGCCTCGATTAGTTGTTGAACATTTACTATAAAATCATTGGTGCCTTTATTAGTAACGAAAACGTAATCGGAGTGCAAATTTACACAATCTAACTTCCCATAGCCTACGCCGTACAAATAAAAGTTGGTTACTTTACCAATTGCTTTGATATCTGCTGGACCATTATTGATATTCAAGTGTGCTTCTGAACCTTTTAACTTGAAATTAAATTTTCCTGTGCTGCTATAGCTGTCAAAATAAAATCCATTGCAATCTAAGCTATCTTCAAAATAAATATCACCTGTTGCATCTTGGGCTAGTAGATTAGTTAAGCTTGGCGTCCAGACTTCTACAATAATGGTAGGGTTAAATTTCCTTACCCAATTACAGTTGTTTTTATTCTTGATTTTTAAAACTCCATTATCGTTTTCGGTTGTTACTTCTGAGATTAAATTTTCGCCAGCCGTGATTTTTATTTTTGAAATGGTGTCGATGTGAATGACTAGATCAATATTGTTATAAAGTTCTATCTTTTGTATATTTTTTGTAGTTCTAAATTCCGATGTAATTACACCAGTGCCCTTAGCACAGTCGCATACTTTCTCACAGCTTGTAAGTGATAATACAACAAGCAGAATAATTAACATTCGAATTCTATAGGTGGTAGCCAATTCCATATTGAAAATAGTCTGCTCGTGCAAAATGTGATTTTAAATTAAAACAAACGAACCATTGTTCGTTTACATGATATCTAAACGATAGTGTATTGTAAATGCTAGCATCAATTTTATTCGGATTAAATAAGTAATATCCTGTTTGTATAATACCGGTACATTTTCCAACTCTTAGTCCATATCCAATATGAATTCCTCCTCTAAAAAAACCATCTACGCCATCCGTTATGATAGAATCCTGTAAGAGAAATGCCTTGTGCGATTTATCAAGAAATGCATCTGCACCAACCGTGAAAACGGATTTGTTTTTTATTGGCCATAAATAATCAGCTGTAATAATCCCAACACCGTATTTAGGACTATTAGGAGGATAGATTTGCTTGATACCACCTGCCACTAATATCTCAAATGCTTCGGATCTATCAAGATGAAAAGTGTCCTTTTTTATTTGATTCACGTCATTTAGATGATAGACTAATCCGATATTTAACATAGCAAGGTTAATCCCCATATTTGGAACATTACTTCCTCCATTACTATAGTGAGTTAGGTTTATTCCACTCGTGAATTCCGATTTCTTGCTTAGCTTGATTTGATATTCAATTCCTGTTGTAATGGTCGCGTTTATATTTGAACCTACTAATAGATTTTTGTAATTATCGTTTATGTTGAATGGTTTGGAAACATATCCTACACCTAATCCTAAATGTGTTTTAAAATAGCTTGTTTTAAGTTTGAATAACTTCATTTTAATCAAGCTAAAGAATCCATGTGCACTTCCTAACTCCTGTGGATTTCCAAGATTGAAATACTGATATCCGAAGCCAATCTCAGGAAAATTATAAAGTTCTTCCCAGCCACCTCTTTTTTCGGTTGATTTAGTAAAGTTTAATTCAAAGCTACGACAATGCTTTTGCAGGACATGTACAACCGAAGGACGATGAGCTACAATAAATCCATTTCCCAATTTAGCAGTAGTCGACCAATTTTTTAATGATTGACCAAAACTGAAAAAGGATAGTAGAATCAGTGATAAAAACAATAAAAATCGTTTCATAGAATCAGCTAACGAAATTACAACTATTCAGTTAATTATTACCTTTGCGGAATGCATACTATGGAAGATAAAAGGGCAGCTTTTGAAAGGTTGTTAACTATTATGGATGACCTCCGATCACAATGTCCTTGGGATAAGAAGCAGACTATGCATACGTTGCGTCACCTTACAATTGAGGAAGTTTATGAACTGACAGATGCTATTATGGAAGGTGATATCCAAGAGGTTAAAAAGGAGTTAGGGGATATTCTCTTACACATGGTGTTTTATGCTAAAATAGCGTCTGAAACAAATAAGTTTGATATTGCAGATGTGCTGAATGGTATTTGCGAAAAGTTGATTCATCGACACCCACACATTTATAGCGATGTTAAAGTAGAAGATGCTGCTGAAGTGAGCCAGAATTGGGAGAAGCTTAAGTTGAAAGAAGGGAATAAGTCAGTTTTAGGCGGAGTTCCAACATCATTACCTGCATTAATTAAGTCGATGCGAATACAGGAAAAGGCGCGTGCAGTTGGTTTCGATTGGGAAAAGGAAGAACAGGTATTTGAGAAAGTTGAAGAGGAATTACGAGAGTTTAAAGTTGAAGTAGAAAATGGTGAGCAGCAAAAGGCAGAAGATGAATTTGGCGATTTATTATTTGCGCTTGTGAATTATGCACGATTTAAAAATATCAATCCAGAAGAAGCATTAGAAAGAACAAATAAGAAGTTCATACGACGATTCCAGTTTATGGAGGAGAAGATTAAAGAAAACAACCTTTCATTTGATAATTTATCTTTAGATGAAATGGACGTATTCTGGAACGAGGCAAAACAAAAAGGTCTTTAGTTTTGTTGACCATTCAAATAAATTAAACTAAATCATAAAACATAAATCAAATGCAATTAACAGTAGGATCAAAATTACCGGAATTCAAAATGTTCGATTCCGACAAACAAGAAATCTCAAATGAAACAATCAGCGGAAAAGCAACATTGTTTTTATTTTTTCCAG
>CAMBYJ010000201.1 GCA_945872015.1 Chitinophaga pinensis
GATGAAGTATGCGTACGAAGGGCTAATTGTCCGTAGTAATGTTCTTCATTCGGATTCAAATTAATGAAAAACGTATCCTGCATATCACGTGCTGGATGCTCCGGCGGGAAATTCAAGGCTGAGAAATTATGCCAATCATCCTCCACCTCGGGACCATCACTAACGGTGAAGCCTATGCGTGAAAAAATTCTGTTAATCTCATTGCGAACAATACTGATTGGATGCATCGCGCCCGTTTCCTGAGGGACACCTGGCAATGTTAAATCGAGCGCAGCAGTACCAGCATCAACCTGATTTTCGAGTTGCTCACGAATGGCATTAACCTTTTCTTCTGCAACATTCTTTAATTTATTTACCAACTGACCAAACTCTTTACGTTGTTCAGCAGGCACTTCTTTCATCATTGCAAAAAGATCAGTAAGCACTCCCTTTTTACCAAGGTATTGAAGTCGATAAGCCTCGAGCTCTTCTTTACCTACGGGATTAGCAGCTTCTGCTTCTGCAATAAATTGATTTATTTTTTCAAACATGATTATTTATCCACTAAAACCATTTTCATACGCACATCGCTAGCAGGACGATCCATCGGACCGCAAGGTACAGCTGCAATTTTGTCAATTACATCAAGTCCTTCAACTACTTCTCCGAAAACAGTGTACTCTCCATCCAACCAAACTGAACCACCAATTGTTTTATAGTCGTTGCGCTTTGCTTCCGACATTGGCTTTCCAGAACGGCGTTCTGCCATTTGAAGTTCGTTTTCAATCATTGGCTTACCTTGCACAATATAAAACTGACATCCGCTAGATGCTTTCTCAGGATTATTGTCGCGAGCCGCTGCTAAAACACCTTTTTTATGGTATAAACTATCGTTGAATTCTGCGGGAATACGGTAACCTACATCACCACTTCCAAGCATTTGGCCTGCTGCTGCATTCTTCGATTGAGGGTCGCCACCTTGAATCATAAACCCTTTAATTACACGGTGAAACAAAAGACTATCATAAAATCCTTCAGAAACCAACTTCACAAAATTGTCGCGGTGAAGCGGTGTTTCATTGTATAATTTAACTTTCATTGTTCCAAAATCAGTGGTGATTTGAACAAAATACACATTTTCCATAACTGCTTTTTTATCTGTTTTATTATTTTTTTGGCTGAATGCTGGGGTGCTAAAAAGTAGGACTGTCAAACTTAGAAGCGAGAATAGTTTCTTCATATCTAGAATTGATTAATTTTGAAGTGCAAGTTTACGGAAGTTTTGTATTCCGTTCAATTGCAATAATAATTAAATTCGAACAAATTATGTAGCTTTGTCGTACAGAGCCTATATTTACAATTACTATGATTAGAAATATTATTCTTTTATTAGCAGTGGCAGGAATTATAAGCGTATCTGCCTGCAAAAAAACAGAGCCGTGTAAGGCTATTATTACAGTTGTTGATACATTAGGAAGACCAGTTGCTGGTGCAACCGTTGTATTACGTCAGGATAGCGTAGTTAATGCTCAAACAGGTGTTCGTGCCGATTTGTTTCAAGAGCAACTTTCTACAGGAACAGGAGAAGCATTTTTTGAATTCAAATGGGAAGCGGTTCTGAATGTAGAGGTTTCAAAAGATGTTTTATCAGCGAAAGATTATATCCGCTTAGAGCAATCAGAAGAAGTAAGAAAAACAATTGTGATTAAATAAATATCTCTTGAATTAAAAGAAAAACCCTGTAGTATTAACTACAGGGTTTTTTATTAGTCTTGAAATACGTCGTGCTCTTCAAAATAATCGATTATGCATTGCTTAAGCAGATAATCTTGCTCACCCAAATTCATTTTAGGCAACTGTTTAACCATTTTCCAATGAGGCCATCCTTCTTCGTCGGAACCAACCAATTCATAATATCCGAAAGTTGACAACAATCGGCAGGTTGCAATATGCATCAAATCCTGCTTTTCATCTTTTTTAAACTTTTTGAATCCCTGACCTAGCTCTTGCACCCCGATTAAAAACAATACTCCTTGCAAATCAACATCAGCATCAAAGTGCTTATTAATTTTCAGCGTCACAATTTCCCATTGCGATTTCAGTTCTTCTACGTTTCTGATGTGCAACATGGCTATTTAACTTTTTCAATGCGCATTCCCGCATCGGTAATTCCAGGCAACGGATTTAATCGCATAGCCTGTGAGATTTCAAAACGATAGTTCCCTTTTTCTGGGAATGTAACATTACGTTTAAATAAAATTCGGTTGTCCCAGATATCACCTAATCCTTTCCCCATCCATTTTCCATCGGGAGAAGCCAGCATAATTTCAACTGTATCTTTATCGATTGTTCCACTCGGGAAATACGTATTCACGAATAAGAAAATATTGCTGTATGGATAATTACCCGCATTGCGCAAATTCAAATACACATTGTATCCATTGCTCGTATCAGGAATGCTTGTTTCAAACTTAAAAACCTGCTCTGAATCCCAATTAGCCTCTGCAATCGATTTATTTTCTTCAAACAAAGTTGAACTATCGGTGCAGCCTATCCAACATACGGATAAAACTAACATGCAAAAAATTAATAAATAACGACTATTCATTTCTATTAACTACCTCTATCGAATTTACGAGGAGGGCGATTACTTTTTGTAGGGGTTGTAGAATTAGTAGCAGGATTATTTGTTGGCGCAGTTGGTGCAGGCGTCACAGGTGCAGGACTAGTTGGTGCTGAAGTATTATTTTCAGGAGTGCCTGGAACTTTTCGCTCTGGCCTCGCAGAAGCATTACCTGTACCTTGATTAGGCTTAGGTGCCTCAGGTGCTTGTCGCGGTGGACGATTACCCGAAGGCTGAGCCGGCGATGTAGGAGCCTTTTGTACTGGTGCAGATGCAGGCTTAGGTTGCTGAGGTGCAGGACGTGATTGCTGAGGAGCCGCTTGTTTAGCTGCAGGAGTATTCGCTACTGGAGCTTTTTCTCCACCTTCTTTACCTGTTGGCTTTTTCTTCTTTTTCTTCTTCTTGCGATCCATACGGGTTAGACTATCCTGCCCTACCACATCTTTGTAGTGCATGTCATCTTCCGTCGTATCTTCCATTTCCAGCATACCAGCATCATCTGGTTTCTGACCTCGTTTATTTAAATCAATAATTTCCTTAACACGTTCAACACTTAGTGGAACCCAGTTCTCAGGAACAAAAGGCGTTCGCTCTTCGCTATCTTTTACTTCAGGAATTAAGTTATACCACATAACTCGTTTGAAGATATCGGTTTTACGATGCACCATCGTGCCCTTTGAAAGCGATAAACGAATATTCGATTCAGGAATATCTTTTAACGCATCCATGTAAGTATCTAACTCATAATTCAAACAACACTTAAGCTTTCCACACTGACCTGCTAACTTTAAAGGATTCAATGATAAATTCTGATAACGAGCTGCGCTGGTGGAAACAATTTTAAAATCGGTTAACCAAGTAGAACAACAAAGCTCTCTTCCGCAAGAACCAATTCCGCCTAATCGAGCTGCCTCTTGACGCATACCAATCTGACGCATTTCAATGCGCACTTTAAACTCGTCAGCCAGCTTTTTAATTAACTCACGAAAATCGACACGCTCATCAGCAGTATAAAAGAAAGTTGCTTTCTTCCCATCGCCCTGATATTCCACATCACTTAACTTCATCTTCAATCCTAATTGTAAAGCAATTGTTCGCGAACGATGCATGGTGTTAAACTCAAGCCCTTTCACTTCATTCCACTTATCGATATCGGCCTGCTTGGCTACACGATAAAGCGTTTTAATTTCAACTGCTGTATCTGAGAGATTTTTCTTTCTCAATTGAAAGCGGACTAATTCGCCCACCATACTTACTTCCCCGATATCATGACCAGGATTTCCTTCCACCGCTACAATGTCGCCAACCTTTAACTCCAGATTATTGACATTTCTAAAAAACTCTTTTCTGCTTCCTTTGAATCGTATTTCTAAAACATCAAAAGGCTTATGACCTTCTGGCAATACCATATCGGATAGCCAGTTATATACATTCAATTTATTGCAGCCGCCGGTGCCACATGTTCCGTTGCTTTTACAACCGGCAGGAGTTCCATTTGTTGAGTCGGTGGTTGAACATGTACTACATCCCATATGCTTCTGTTTTTAGTTCGTTGACCACTATGTTTATTTTATTTAATTGCCGTAAAGTTAACTTTTCTAAGCTTTAATCTGAAGAATGTTCCCCAATTTAAGCGACAAATCGAGGAATAATATTTTCGCATGTGCATTTCGTTCGATGTGATAGTGGGCTTTTGATAGCTCCTCCACAAAGGGAGTCATGTTTTTAGCATTGACAAAAGGCAGAAACTTTTCTAGCGAT
>CAMBYJ010000202.1 GCA_945872015.1 Chitinophaga pinensis
GCAATGTCTTCTTCGTTTTTCTTTTCAGTATCGACTTTTTCTTTTACCGTTAGTTTAACGCCAATGGTCATTCCCGGATAAACAGGTTTGGTAAAACGACATTCATCTAATCCGTAGTTTAACAATACAGGTCCTTTTTTCGCATCGACAAATAAACCTGCTGCCTTCGATAATACAAAATATCCATGGGCTACTCGTTGTGTAAAGATGGTTCCTTCCAGTGAAGTTGCATCCATGTGCGCGTAAAAATTATCACCACTCACATTTGCAAAGTTGGTTATGTCTGCCTCACTAACGGTATGCTTAGCTGTAATTAATGTTTCACCGATTTCCAGCTCTTCAAAATATTTTTTGAAAGGATGAATATCTTTCTCAATTTGCTTTCCGCCTCGCTGATAAATTTCTGTTATGTACGATAATGTGGTTGGAGACCCTTGAATAGCGGTGCGTTGTAAGTAATGAAATACGCCACGCTTTCCACCCATCTCTTCACCACCACCCGCACGACCAGGTCCGCCATGCACCAACATTGGCATCGGTGAGCCGTGACCGGTAGATTCTTTTGCACAATCGTTATTTAAAACTAATATCCTTCCATGCATCGATGCGGCACCTACTACAAAATCACGTGCAGTTGCATTGTCTGCTGTAACAATACTACAAACCAATGAACCTTTACCCATCTTCGCTAATTCAATTGCCTCTGAAATATTCTTGTAAGGCATGATAGTAGAAACTGGTCCGAATGCTTCAATGTTATGGCAGTCGGTATTTTTAAACGGATCTTTATTGATGAATAAAACAGGAGAAAAGAAAGCACCTTTATCGGTTCCATCGCCAACTGGAGTCATTTCTGAATTACCAAAAATGATTTCCTGTGTTTGAGCTAATAGTTGAATTTTTTCTTTCACCTCTTGCACCTGACTAGCTGAAGCTAATGGACCCATGCGAACACCTTCTACATTCGGATCTCCAATGCTGGTTGTCGATAAGCGTTTGCTAAGCGCTACCTGAACATCTTCAATTAAATTTTCAGGCACCATAATACGACGAACAGCAGTACATTTCTGACCTGCTTTCACTGTCATTTCACGTTGAACTTCTTTAATGAAAATATCAAATTCAGGAGTGCCAGGAATTGCATCTGGTCCCAAAATACAAGAGTTTAATGAATCTGCTTCCATATTAAATGGCACCGATTCTTCTAAAATGCGTGGGTGCGACTTCAACATTTTTCCTGTTGATGCTGAACCTGTGAACGTAACTACATCCTGGTTAGTAACGTGATCTAAAATTCCATTGGCAGAGCCGCAGATTAATTGCAAACTTCCCTCCGGCAAAATACCTGAAGCAACAATTTCTTTTACGACTGATTCTGTTAAGAATGATGTTACTGTTGCGGGCTTTACAATCGCAGGAACCCCTGCTAAAAAGTTTACTGCAATTTTTTCAAGCATTCCCCAAACAGGAAAGTTAAACGCGTTGATATGAATTGCTACTCCTTCCTTCGGTACACATAAATGGTGACCAATAAAAGAACCACCTTTTGATAACATAACAGGATCTCCGTCGATACAATACGGCATATCAGGAAACTGTCGACGAAGACTTGCATAGGCAAATAAATTTCCAATACCACCTTCAATATCAATCCAGCTATCCACACGCGTAGCGCCTGTTGCCCAACTGATCTTATAAAAATCTTCTTTCTTAGCAGTTAGATGCATGGCTAACGCTTTTAACATTCGTCCACGCTCGTGAAAAGTTAATTTGCGAAGCGCTGGTCCACCGACAGTTCTTGCGTAATTGGTCATTAAAGCAAAGTCGAGACCTTTTGATGAGGCCGTAGCATAAGCACTGCCGTTAACTGCGTTATATAAAACCTGCCCTTCTCCTTCTCCTGCAACCCATTTTCCGAGGGCGTAATTCATTAGCTTATTCATAGGTAAATAATTTGTTTGCAAAAATACAATTTGATTTGTTTCTATTTCTTGATGATGTATCTATTTTACTTTTTTCTTGTAAGCAACTGAATATTGTTATCCTGATAACTCACTTTAAACTGCTCATTTAAGAGCACATTTACCGCGTTATCACAGGAGTCTTCAGGGTTGCTATTTTCTTTTTTCCATACTGTTACATTGGTGATTTTACGTTGGAAGGTTTGTTCGAATTCGTTGAGATGAACGCAAGGATGATTAGAAGAAGTGTAGTTGCCCAATACTTTTTCAGGATTGTAGTTTTCCTTCCAGACAAGCGGAAAATGTCCTTGTGTAGGTTCGTAGTTATCCAGCACCATAGCCTTGCTAACGGCACCCATATACGAGCACATGTTGGAGTGCATCCAATTTGGACTATAGTTTAACGGCATTACTAAATCATCTTCGTTTAGGGATGTTCCTGCATGAATGAATGATTGAGCATCATCGCTTAATCCTTTTTGTGTTGGATAATGATGTAGCATCATCATGCAGCTAAATCCAACGGAAAAAATACCCATTACATAGCTTTTTATGTTTGATGACTCCGTTGACGCCAAACAGAAAATCAAACAGAGAAAGAAAAGCTGAATAATTCGAATAGATAATATGCCGCCAGAAGCTAGACTATCTGGTAAAATGAAAATCATTAATAATGAAATAAGGACTAATAAAAATGGAAAAAGTTGAAAGTTGATTTTCTTTCTTTCGAAGATTGTCCAAACTAAAGCCAGTAAAATAAAGAAGGAGTAAATAACAGTTAAACCATTTTCATCATCGTAATTATAAACAATGAAAATTCTTGATTCTGCAATTTGTTGTACTAAATCGGAGAATGGTAAATAGCTAACTTCTCCTCGATAGCCATTGGCTCCACTCAACCATACAAACAACCCAGAGAACAACATCCACGGAAGTGAAAAAGAAAGTAACAATCGCAATTCCTTCCAGCATGCAGCATGTAATTTTCTCCAATGACTAAGCGTGTATAATCCCATTGCCAATACCGTAAATAAAAAGAGCACTAGGTGAGAAAAATAAATCAAAGCTAACCAGCCAAAACCTATTAAAATATTTTTGAATGAATAGTCATTTCGGTTTTTTATCCACCATGAAAGCGCAAATGGAAAGAGCGCCACTGCGATTGAATAATTGATAAATCCAAGACAAAAAACAAAGTTGAATAGGAATGGAAAAAGCATCCATGAGTTCAGTGAAACTATGCTTTGAAATGAATGAATCAGTTTGCGATATCCGAAGGCTGTTAGTAAAACAATAGTTAGCAACATGACCTTTTCCACCATCAAAACAGGTAAGATGAAAGTCAACAGCGACATCACCAAATGTCCTGTCCAATTGGGCTCTGGGAAAGCATTAAATTGAAGAAAGTAATGCGGATTCGTAATGACATCGTAAAACTGCGTTCCAATCAACTCGCGAATTAAAACCGCATTGTATAAATGGGCTGGTCCATCGAGCGTAACAAAAGGTGTTAATAGTAATATTGGTAAAAGGTGAATAAAGAGGATAATTCGAAATCCCCATTTTTCAATTGACGCCAGACGGTCGTTTGTAATCATGCTGAAAATTACCAAATAAATGGATTTGATAAAGTAGAATTTTCCGAAGCATTGAAATTTAGGGATTTAAAAATATTCACAATGATAAAAAACTGAAAAATGACATTGTCTTTTTCGATACATTTGTCATGTATGAATCAGTTTGTAGTATCGGCAAGAAAATACAGGCCAGCAACCTTTGATACCGTTGTTGGGCAAGCGCAAATTACGAATACCTTAAAAAATGCAATTCGTAATAATCATTTGGCGCAGTCGTTTTTATTTTGTGGACCACGTGGGGTTGGAAAAACTACCTGTGCACGAATCTTAGCAAAGACCATCAATTGTCAGTTTATCACAGATGCCAACGAGGCATGTAATCAATGTGAGTCGTGCGTGTCATTTAATAACGGACAATCATTAAACATTTTCGAATTAGATGCGGCTTCAAATAACTCGGTAGATGATATCCGAAATTTAGTAGAGCAAGTACGTTTCTCTCCAGCTTCGGGTAAATACAAAATCTATATCATCGATGAGGTTCACATGCTATCACCTTCAGCATTCAATGCCTTTCTTAAGACCTTAGAAGAGCCACCATCGTACGCAATTTTCATTCTTGCTACAACAGAAAAACATAAAATTATTCCTACTATCCTTTCTCGCTGTCAGATATTTGATTTCAACAGAATTCAAGTAGAAGATATTGCGAACCATCTTGCGTATGTAGCAGGTAAAGAAGGTGTGGAAGCAGAGATGGATGCGTTGCATATGATTGCTCAAAAGGTAGATGGTGCACTTCGTGATTCACTCTCT
>CAMBYJ010000203.1 GCA_945872015.1 Chitinophaga pinensis
TATTCTTTCCTCCTAATCGAGCAAATTCACCAAAACCATACATGCCTAACCATGGCGGACATACCCCATTTGTATAAAAAGGTGTTTGCATACTACTCACCAATTCTTCTTTTATAATTCGATTAAACAGGAATCGTCCACGTGCTAAACAATCCGCATGAAACACAGCAACAGGTGTTTTTCCTTCACCACGTTTTTGCATTGCAGCGGCCATTTTATTCATCTCGCTAAATATTAAATCTTCATCACGAACCGTTAACCAAAGATTGGTCCCCACAGGACAAGTAGTGGCATAATGCATATTACTTCCTTCATGCTTTGTTACTACACGCAATATATGCTTATTGCCATACTCTGCTGCTAACTCATCAGAAAGCCTTTCTCCCAAAGCACCTATAGGAATAGAGTCTCCACAATTAGCATCTAACGGCAAGCCTAGCCGTGTTAAATATTCCTCCCATGCTGGTTTACCATTTAACTCTTCAATAATATTTCCATTCGATTTTGTTACTACTAATGGCTCACCAACCGCAACGAAACCATGAGTGGCTTGCGTATCTACAGATAGCGTAGGATCTGCGAAACCGATTGCATAAGCACCGTGTTCGTAAACTTTATCATCTACTCCTTGATAACTTATAAAACCTTTCATATTATCTGATGATGTTGCACCAAAAATGGTAACACTTTCACCAAACACCTCTTGAAATCCGCGAATACATTCGTCATTGTCGATATCTATTCCCGAACCTAAAAAGTAAATCATATTGATTCCAGCTTTCTCGGCTTTCATATTTTTTGCCATCTCTAAACATTTCTCATAAGAGTTATGTCCATAAATCCCATCAACATTAGCAATCGAGAAATCTTTTCCTTTAATCGCCATCAGCGCCATATCTTTCATTGATTCGCTTACGCCTTCGCGACCCACAATACCACAACAAGAAGCTGCAACAATTCGAGCATTAGGCGCCATTTCCTTTGCTTGGGTAAGTAAATCAGTAAAGTCATGACCAATAGATGCATGCCAGATTAATAAATCAGCATCCTTGTAGTTATTATCCATTGCTGCCTCAAGGCATTCCATCACACCTCGTTTAGTGTTGATTACGCGAGCACTCGCGGAGAAGAATTCAAGCATAGTAGTATTTATTTTAAAATGTTAGAAATGACTAATGTTTCTTCCTGTAAAAGTAACCTCCAACTCTTTGCCTCGTGCATGACGAAAATCAGTCGTGACCGTAAAAAATCAGAAGCCCCCTTCTAGTGATACGCTTAACGAATATACTGAAAAAAGGTTTCAACCTGAAATGAATTCATTTAACTATTCATTCACTTCGATTTAAAAGGATAATTGTATTTTAGCCTTCTGTGAAAAATACGCACGTACTCTCTTTACTTTTAATCTGTTGCCTGAACTACAGCGCTAAGGCTCAAAGAGTATTTGTTTTTGGAAAAGTGTACGATACTGAATTTCCTACTATACCCTTGCAACAGTTAATGGTGGTCAATCAACAGTCACAAATGGGGATATTTGGGAATAACGATAATAGCTTTCAAATTCAAATTGACAAGTCTGACACCCTTATTATTTCAGCACTTGGATATACAAGAAAAAAAGTTTGTTTAAAAGATTCATCAGGACTAAATGAACTGCGTGTTACTATAGGTTTAAATCGCTTATCTTACGATTTATCTGAAATTACGGTAAGGCGACAACGTGAGTTACGACAAATTAGCGAAGACATTAAAAAACTTGGTTACAACAAGCGAGATCATAAGTTAACAGATGTGGATGCTTGGGAAAGTCCGATAACTGCGCTTTATCAATCTTTCAGTAAACGAGAACAAAGTAAAAGGGCATTAGCTCAAATGATTAATAACGATAACAGAAGAGCAGTTCTAAAAGATTTACTTTATCTGTATAATTTAACTGAACTCATTAAGCTTCACGATAGCGAATACAACGATTTTATTGATTACCTAAATTTAAATGATCAGCAGATGCAAGCAATGAGTGATTATGATCTAGCTCTTTTTATTCGTGATCGTTATTTGGTTTACATGAACCATAAGCGATGAATTAAACGTTTACATCCGTTTATTTTTTCTTAATCGGATACGTCGTAATTTATTCATAGCTAAAGTCTTTTGTAATTTGTGTTATCGAATAGGATGTGTTTCGTTCATCGTCCTATTTGGATTCGCTTTTAGCTGCAATTATTCTTGCAAGAAATTTATATGCAATGAAGAAATTATTTTTATGCTTACTACTTCTCGGTTGTAATTTATCTATTGCTCAAAGTTGGAAGCCTATTGAGTTCAAATTTGATACTACTACAAACGTTTATAATAAAACAGGACTTATTAATTGCAGTTCATTATACCTACATCCTAATAAGAAAAATATTAGATGGCTTTTATCGCCGAAAGGCGGATTGTATGTTTCAAAAGATGGAGGCAGTAATTGGATAATTTGCATTGGCTCCAATCTTATACCTAACTGTGAATTAACAGGAATAGCAGCTGATCCGTTCAATGAAAATATTCTATATCTAGCAACTAACAATTACAATAATTGCGGTGGACTTTGGAAATCGATTAACGGTGGAAATAGCTTTGTACAACTTCCAAACTTCTCGATTGCAGTGAATGAAATTGTTGTTTCTCCTACCAATCGCCATTTACTTCATATCGCAACTTCAGATGGTATTTATAAATCGTTAAATGGAGGAGTAACATTCTCAAAAATAAACGGACTTCCATCAATAAATTTTTCTCATTTAAAAAGAAATACGAACAAGAGTAGTCATTTTATTTATGCAACAAGTAACTCTTCATTCTACTTTTCTTCGGATGAAGGTTTAACCTGGACTTCCTCATTGTTCATCAACCAAGCTTTATGTCATGAAATTGGATTAAGTAATTCAGATAGTAATTGCGTATATCTTTATAATAACAATAATAACGGAGAAGTATATGTGTCAAACAACAAAGGAATCAGTTTTTCAATTTTAAAAAATAGTTCTGCTCCAATCTTAAATGGAATTACAAGTAATGATTCAATTTATAATTCCAATAGCAACGGATTTATAATTCCTGATGCTATAAATTCAAATTCGTTTTATGTTGGAAGCAAAATCATCTATCGTTATTTATCCTCCACCGGATTTAATCCAATGATTACCTACCAACAACAGTTTCCAGGATTGATTCACGAATTAAAATGGTCGGATGCTGGAGACACGTTATATGCTTGTACTTCTGGAGGATTATATCGGAGTATTGATAATGCTATAACATGGACTTATGCTATGCAAGGTGTAAAAAGCTTAGAGGGTTACGCGATGAAAATAAACACTGATTCGTGGAATATCATTACCTCACAAAATGGTGTTTTTCAATTAAGGAGCGATACAATAAAATCAACTAACTTGAATATCGTTTACTCAATAGATAGTATTATTCAAGATGTCATTGATACAAATTTGTGGTTTAAAATTTCAACAGCAAATACTATTGCATATAAAAATCAAATTGGTACTTCATGGATAAACATAAATACTGGACTACCTACACGTTGTAAAATAATGGATTTAAAGTTCGATTATCATTCGTGGCCCAACCGACTAATTGCATTAACTGATGGTTGCGGAATTTATTCAATACAATTTGATTCGTTAAGAACGTTGAAAGCAGGATTTACTTTGCAAAATGATATCATTTGTAATTTAGATTCAGTTCGAATCTGCGATAGAAGTACAGGACAACCTGATAGTGCTCGCTGGTATTTTATTGGAGCCTCTACCCACACATCAATTGAACGTAATCCAGTAATCCTCATTAATGATATTCGTACTTTCAGCATCCAACAAATAGTCTATAAAGGCACTATTAGCGATACCAGTTTTTATAATAGTTATTCAATTGATAATCCTGATTTGTACTGTATCGATTCAGCAAATACTATTGGAGGATTCTTTTCTGATTCGATTATCCATAGTATTCCTTCCAACTATCAATGGACGATTGCCTCAACCGATTCGATTCATACTAACGCTTACGTATTTCCGAATTACTGGGTAAATGCAGAAGGTGCTGAAGAAACGCTCCTCTCCAATGTCTTTATGCTACGCGATTCTAGCAATGCTGCATTGCGATTTAATTATGCTTATACGAATTATAGTTTAGAGTATTCTGATACACTTATCATCAAAGCTCGTTTACTTTGTTTAGATAAAGAGATTACGCTATTTCAAAAAGGAGGTTCTGCACTGCGCACCACCAATGATTCGCTCACCATTGCATTTCATCCAAACTCAAACGAATGGCGCAGTGATTCCATTGATTTATC
>CAMBYJ010000204.1 GCA_945872015.1 Chitinophaga pinensis
AGCGTATTCTTCAGCAATTTCAAATCTTTAGCAACTTGTTTAAATGAGAAGATATTGATGTCGTCATTAATTGGCAAATCAATTACACCACTTATGAATCCAACTGATTCATCGCTATCTGCTAAATAATTATTGTTTTTATCATTAACAGCAATGATGTAATAACTTCCTTTTTTCAGATTGTTAATTTTGAAAAAACCATTTTCATCTGTTTTGCCAAAATAAGTAGGTTTCTCCTTTAATACTTCCTCTAAATTACTGCGATCAACTAGTTCGTATAGCAACAAACTATATTTTGCACAAGGCTTTAATGTCTCTGCCTCTTTTACAATTCCTTTTATAAATAATGAATCAATTGAACTACCTGTTGAAAATACATACCGGATGGTATCGTTTACATTCCCTTCATGAACGTCGGCAATAGCTTTTCCAAAATTAATTGCATAAGTAGTATTTGATTGTAATAAACTATCAAACGTAATAACTATCGATTTTTTATATGCCTTTATTATAGGAGCCTTTGCAGGAATAGGTGAAATTAAAATCTGACTAGAAGCATCATTCAGTTGTACATACTCGTCAAAATCCAAAGTGATTTCTGATGCAATAAAATTAACAGAATTATTTTCAGGAATTGAATTTAAAAGTTGAGGTGGCACTTCATCTTTCGCACCACCAGTAGGCGAAACTTTATTCGCACACGACGAAATAAAAATCAAAATTACAATCCACCAAAAATTGTACTTCATGCAAGCGACTCTTTATACAATGATTGAACAATTGAAATGACCTTCGATAAATAAATCGCATCAATTTCATCAAAACTATTTAACGATTCACTATCGATATCTAAAACCATTCTCACTCTATCGTCAACAATTACTGGTAATACAATTTCCGACTTAGATAAAGAGCTACATGAAATATGACCTGGGAATTCATCAACATTCGGAACGATAATTACTCGTCCTTCCATCCAAGCTTTCCCACATACACCCTTGCCATAAAAAATACGAGTACAAGCAACAGGACCTTGAAAGGGACCTAAGACTAGCTCTTCTGCCTTCACAAAATAAACGCCTACCCATAAATGATTAAAAGTGCTTTTTATGATGGCAACTATATTTGCAATATTCGCAATGAAATCTGTCTCCCCTTTTACAATTGCTTCCACTTGAGGCAACATTACTTTGTATTGCTCCTCTTTTCCAAGTTCTTTAGATGCTATAATTATATCTTCAGCCATTGATGCAAAGATATTAATCTTTACTATTCTGCATAGGCGATTGTTGCTATTGTCACCTTACAACCTTCAATCTTATTAAACAACTGTACACAAGCTGCCAGCGTGCTACCTGTTGTCATCACATCATCGACTAATAACAGATGTTTATTTTTTAATTCAGAGGCCTTACTGACTTTAAAAACAGTTGCTACATTCTTGAAACGTTCGAAGCGGGATTTTTTAGTTTGCGTAGCATTATTTTTTACTCGCCTTAGGCAATTTCTTAATACTGGCTTGTTTAACTGTTTCGATATTCCTTCTGCAAAACACAAGGACTGATTATATCCTCTCACTTTCATTTTCTTCTTGTGAAGGGGAATTGCAATGATATAATCGATTGAATGAAGTTTATTTTCTGCCATTAATTCAGCTGCATATAATGAACCAAGCTTCTCTCCTATTTCAGGATTCTTTTTATACTTCAACGTATGCAATAGCCGCTGTATTCTTCCTCGCTTCTGAAAATAAAAAAAAGCAAATGCAGCTTCTACCATTACCTTTCCCCAGAATTGTTTTTCCATCTTGTTATTCGCAAATCGATGAAAATTAGTTCTTGGTAATCCAACAATGCAATTTGTACAAACCACATTTTCTCCTCTGAATAAAAGTTCTCCGCAAGCGAAACAAATAGCAGGATAAAAAATGGCTAGCGAATCTAGTATATAGGTCTTAATTAATTTAAACATGCAACAAAATTAATTGCTGCATACCTGATTAAACGACAATAAACATTTACAATCGTTTAATTGATATCGCCGTAATCTTCTATTTGAAAATTTAAGTTGTTCGGATAACGCTTGTAATGCATTTGCTTAACAAGTCCTGATAGAATTGCACGAAACTCCTGGATATTATTTTTATTGAGTGCAGATATAAAAACGGAAGTCAAATTCTCTTTAGCTACCCACAACGACTTAAATTCATCGAGTGAAATATTTTCTTTTGTAAGCGGAGTTAAATCATCTTCTTCCTTTGGAACAAATCGGTATGCATCAATCTTATTAAACACCATCAATATTGGTTTATCAATAGCGCCAATATCACCTAGTGTTTCGTTTACTACTCGAATATGTTCTTCGAAATTGTTATGAGAAATATCTACAACATGAACGAGAATATCAGCCTCTCTTACTTCATCCAAAGTAGACTTAAACGATTCTACTAAATCATGTGGCAACTTACGAATGAATCCAACAGTATCCGATAATAAAAATGGAACAGTATCTAAAACAACTTTTCTAACTGTTGTATCTAGCGTGGCAAATAGTTTATTTTCAGCAAAAACATCACTCTTGCTAAGCACATTCATGATGGTACTTTTTCCAACATTAGTATAACCTACCAACGCTACGCGAACAATTTCTCCTCTTCTTTTCCGCTGTGTTGAATTTTGCTTGTCTATATCGGATAGGCGTTCCCGTAGTTTGCTTAGCTTATCTCTAATTACTCTTCGGTCCGTTTCAATTTCTGTTTCACCGGGACCACGCATACCAATACCTCCACGTTGCTTCTCGAGATGGGTCCACATACGCGTTAATCGAGGTAACAAGTATTTATACTGGGCTAACTCCACTTGTGTTTTTGCTTGAGCTGTTCTTGCGCGCTTAGCAAATATGTCGAGAATTAATGTTGTTCTGTCTAGCACTCGACAACCTATTACTCTTTCAATATTCTTTAGCTGCGATGGCGTAAGTTCATCATCAAATATTGCTATCTGAATATCGTTCGCTTTAATATAATCTATTATCTCTTCGAGCTTACCTTTACCAACAAATGTTCTTGTATCTGGAGAATCTAGTCTCTGAATAAAACGCTTTACCGTAGCAGCGCCGGCAGTTTCAGAAAGAAAAGCTAGCTCATCAAGATATTCATTTACCTTTTCGGCATCTTGAAAGCGGGTTATTAATCCAACGAGTATAACGCGTTCGGTAATCGGTGCTGTAGATATCAATTTTTATTTTCTCCTCAAATATTAAAACCAACCACGTCCAATTCCATCTGGGCGGAACGGCCAAGGCATTGCAACTATAATTACTAATAATGCTAATCCGAACCAGATTAAAACCTGCTTGTACTTACCAGCATCTGTATCCATCTTCTTAGAACGAATATTTCCAATCGTAATAAACACAATGGCGATAATCATCATCGTAATATGCTCAACTGTCCAATATCTTAAAGTTGAATTCTTCATTGCAGCACCCATATTGTCAAGTCCAGCTTGAACAATAGTACTTTGAAGATATAAAACAACTCCTATTACTAACTGCAAATGCGCAGCAATCATCGTAAATAAGGTACGTTTTCTATCACTAGATGTATAAGGATTTTTGCCTGACGTACTCATAGCTGCTTTAACAATCGATACAATCATTAAAAGCAATAAGGCCCATCTTAAGAATGAATGAAGTTTAACAATGAATTCCATAGTTTTTTTGGTTTAGTCTTCAAAAATACGAAAACAATAAAATGCTTTCCAAAATAATGAAAGATAGTTATGACATATTTATGACTATGAACGATTCACTTAAAGAATAATCGTAATTGAGGCAACGTTTTATTAAAAACCAACAACAATTAGTTATGAATCTTTTTAAAAACAATTGGGATAGTCCGAGTTCAGATGCTAGGATGTCAACAGTATTTGCTAATCGTAATCAAAATTTTGGTGCGTATGTACTTCGTAGAGATTATGATCAAACAATGATTCGAGCATTCATAATAACGATGCTAGGTGTGCTTGCATTATCCGTAACTCCGCTTATTAAAAACTATTTTTTTTCTGAACCCGCAAATCAACAATTAGCCGATAAAGAAATAGTTGTAGAAATGGTAACTCTAGACACTCCTATCCAACCTGATGAACCCAAAAAACCACAAAATAATCAACAGCAACCCGATGTCAGCACAGTACGTGATGTGATACCAGTAGTTGTTAATCATACCTCTACAGATACAATTCGTACTCAAATTGAATTATCCAACTTAAACACTGCCTTAACTACAACGAATGTTGATACCACCAATAAAGATCCAAATACAAATGGAGGTA
>CAMBYJ010000205.1 GCA_945872015.1 Chitinophaga pinensis
AACGTGTGATGACTTATCGTGCAATGCGATTTGCAAGAAAAGATGCGACTGAACTTCCAGGATTTGATGAGAATTCTTTCAGTGACAACTCATTTGCGAATACGCGTTCGATGCAACATATTTTAGACGAGTTAGTCTTGATACGTAAATCAACAATTGCGCTTTATCAATCGTTCAACGAAGCGCAGTTACTGTTTTTAGGTACAGCAAACGGAAATAAAAATTGTGCAGCTACTATCGGATTTTTTACCATCGGTCATGCGCTACATCACTTTTTGGTATTAAAGAATCAATACTCGTTATCACTAAATGTTTAATATTTAGTGTCCGCATTTTTTCCCATTGATGTAATGAACTTTATCAATTTCAATTTTTATTGAGTTCGCTCCTACGTGTTTTGAAGAATGTACATCATGAAGCGTTTCTCCATTTTTAATCGGATGCGTTAAGGAGCCAACTTGCCAGAAGAAACTCTCTTCTCCAACCTTTTTATTATAAATATCATATGACGTAATCGTATAATCTATCCGATCAAAAGCTTGAGTTGCAATATTCATAATATTAACATTTACAACCTGCTTTCCTAATACTTTTTTTGTTGATGATGATGTAATCTTTGTATTACAATCTTGCGCGTATCCACTAATGCTAAACACTACCAAGGATACTAATAATAGCTTTTTCATAATGTTAGATTTTAAGTTGGTTTGAATTATAACGAAATTAATCCTTTCTTATTATTTATTAGATTGCTTTTGAAAAAATCTATTCTTTATTTTTACGATATTCGCAGCAATGAATTCAACCTCGATTGCGGTAATTGGTGGCGGTAGCTGGGCAACAGCCCTCGTGAAAATTGCATCTAATAATGTGAGTGCTGTGCATTGGTGGATTCGTAATGAGGAGTCTGTAGCATTCATTCATCGTTATAAGCATAACCCAAATTACCTGAGCGATGTTGAGTTAAATTTAGAAATCGTTCGGCCTTCTTCAGATATTAAATCGGTAATCGCTTCTTCTGACATTATCATTCTTGCGGTACCTGCTGCGTTCTTAACAAAAGCGTTACAAGGTTTAACACAAGATGATTTTAAAAACAAAACTGTCTTCTCTGCTATCAAAGGAATCGTTCCTGAAAAGTTTCAAATTGTGGGTGATTATATGCATAACACCTACGCAGTACCGTTCGAGAACATCGGAGTAATTACTGGTCCTTGTCATGCAGAAGAAGTAGCGCTAGAAAAACTTTCGTACTTAACAGTTGCTTGTCCTGATGCGAACAAAGCAGATGCGATGGCAACCCTTTTAAAATGTCGTTATATACAAACCATCACCAGCGACGATATTTTTGGAACGGAGTATTCAGCAGTATTGAAAAATATAATGGCTATTGCTAGTGGTATTTGTCATGGTATCGGTTACGGAGATAATTTTCAAGCGGTGCTAATCTCATCTGCTATTCGGGAGATAAAACGTTTTACGGAAGCAGCACATCCAATCAATCGCGATATTAACGACTCCGCATACCTTGGAGATTTACTCGTAACTTGTTACTCACAGTTTAGTCGTAACCGCACCTTCGGATCAATGATAGGTAAAGGATATTCTGTAAAGAGTGCACAATTAGAAATGAATATGATTGCAGAAGGTTATTATGCCGTTGCCTGTATTCATGAAATCAATAAGACGCTAAAAGCGGATATCCCTATCTGTGAGGCCGTTTATAATGTGCTGTATGAAAAAATCAGCGCACGCTTAGAGATGAAATTACTCTCTGAAAAATTGGGTTAATTTATTTTAATACCATTCGTATTCCTGCTTGATAACTTCTACCAGGCATCGGTCGGTATTTTACAATCTCATACTTTTCATCGGCAATGTTTTTACCTCCGGCAAAAAATTGGAGGGTGCTATTTTTAATTTCCATCGAATAACTCAACGAAATATCTTGCAGTAAAAAAGGATTCGTCCATGATGAATTATCATTCGTCACAAAACTATATCCCGCATAACTTCCGTAATAATTCAATTGGAAATTCTTATAAGCATACGTTATTCCCCATTTGTAAATTTCATGTGGCGTATAAATTTTATTCCTGAAATCATTGCTTGATGAAGATTGTTTTACGAGATAATTTCCGTAGGAAGCGTTTATCCATCCTGATAAGTTAGAGTTTTCTCTTTTGCGTGTGAGTTGCGCAAATACTCTAACACCTTTCGCTCGACTTTCATTTACATTCTGTGCAAAATAAAATCCCATATCACTTGGTGTCCATAAAATCTCGTTCTTCATCAAAGTATAAAAACCAACTGCCTGCAACTGATAATTCCATTTTTCTTTTTTCTCGGATAATTCAAATCCTGCAGAATAATTCCATCCTTTCTCTGTTTTAATATTCGGATTTCCTCCCGGTTGCCAGTATAAATCGTTGAGTGTAGGATTTCGATAGAGGCGTGAAATATCCAATAATGTTGATAGGTTTTTATAAACCTTCGCTTTCACATCTAAGGATGGAATCAACAAATTATATTCGTGATTATACAAACTACTTCTTTTCGATAATGAGGCATATAATTTCTCTGTTTCATAAGCAGTTTTTACAATCAAATTAACCGCTTGTATCGTTTGCTTTTGCTGATAGGCGTCTGTAAAGGCTTCCGTATAATTATAATTCAATCGGTAACTACTCTTCCATTTTTTTCTTGATTGATGTTCGATGTAAAAATCACTCTGGATAGAACTCGACCTGCTTTTTTCATCCAACGGAATTAAGGAATCGATGAATCTAATTTTATCATTCGTATAACCTACATTCCAAATCAGATTGTTTTTTTTCGTTTGTTTGTTCCATGTTAAAGCCGTTCGAATTGCTTCATCATTTTGTTTTTGAGCAGATTTACTCTGTAACAAACTTCCTGGAATCTGATATTCGTTTTTCAAATACCAGGTATGAACCGACAAATTATTTTTATCATCTCCAATTTGTATATCTTGGGAGAACCCCTGCTGATTCAAAGCCGCATTTTGTTGGCGCCTTATTTTCCCGTATAAGTCCTGAAAGGGATAATCGTTTTTATTCTGCTGGAAGTAAGCACGTGTAGTAATTTTTATTCCTTCTGTTCCATAATGTGACGCAACGCCTAATTGTTGCGAGCGAAATGATCCAATTCCCATTACTAACTCTGTTGCGTATCCGTCAATTGACTTTGGCTGCGACAATAACTGAATACTTCCTCCTATCGAAGCATTTCCTTGCGTTGCTCCATTTCCTCCATATTGCACCTGCGCCTGATCAAACAAGAAAGTAGGAATCAAAGAATAATCATACAGTCCCAACATCGGATTATTCAAAAGTAATCCGTTCCACAACAAGGATGTTTGCGATGCACTACTTCCACCAATTGAAACGGTTGCTACTCCTCCCGGACTATTTGTTTTTATAAATACATTTCCTTCACGACTTAACTGTTCGGCAAGTGAAGTAGAAAATAATTTTGCGAGCGGGGTTGTATCTAGCTTTTGTGTAATAACACCCGGTTCTGAAGCGGTGGGTTTATATCCGTTAATCTCCACCGGCATTAATTGAAAAATACTATCACGCATTTGTGCATGCGATTGCAAACAAAAAAATAGGAATACAAATGTCAGCAGTTGTTTTCTCATTGGATACTATCTGTCAGGCACAGCCGTTAAAAGCCAATGAAAGAAACCTTGCGATATAATCGTAGCTTCTCGTCATCCCACGCCTTTTCTCCGAAAGCGCCTGAATTTATGCTGTTCTTGGCAGGTCTTCTGACTTACAACTTCTTTTTTCTGCCTTCCCATTTACACAGTGGCGTGATTGAAAAAAGAATTATTCGTTGTTTACAGCAGCGGGAACTGTTCTGGACTTACACCAGATTCCCTTTTAACGTAACATAAAGCGTATTTCTATCTTATTAGAATTTCTGTTTTATGCTTAAGACCATGAACGAGTTAAAAATACAACAATCAGATTGATTATTGCTAATTATTCGCAATTACCTATTAATTTAGCGCTGATGAATGCAGCGAACGAACTCAATTTTAAGAATGGCGATAAACGCAGTATTGCACGCGCTATTACCACAGTTGAAAATCACCTGGAAGGTTATGATTCGTTGTTATCTTCTATTTCATTAGATGAACAAGTTCCTGTCATCGGAATTACTGGTCCTCCAGGAGCAGGAAAAAGCACGTTGATTAATGCACTGATAAAAGTTCTATTACAACGCAACAACTCGAAAGGCGAGCCCAATAAGATTGCTGTCTTGGCTGTTGATCCTACGAGTCCGTTCACACATGGCTCGTT
>CAMBYJ010000206.1 GCA_945872015.1 Chitinophaga pinensis
TTGTTTTAAACAACTTTATTGAACTAGATTTACAAAAAATTGGAGATATCTTTGGCGAATCACCTACAAAGATAAGTATTGGCGGACCTGTAGAGCCAGGTAATTTATTTTATATCCATACACTTGGAGACAAAATCAAAGACGCAGAAAATATACTCGGCAATCTTTATTTTGGAGGAGTCTATGAGTCACTAATTGACTTAGTTCAAAAAGAACCCGAATTGATGAAGGATATTCGCTTTTTTATTGGGTATGCTGGTTGGGATTACCAACAACTAGAAGATGAAATGAAAGAACATTCCTGGGTGGCAGTAACAAACATAACTGAAAATGAGATAATCTCCATGCCATCCGATGATTTTTGGAAACAATGCATGATTAAACAAGGTCCGAAATTTCAAATGATTTCTCAATTCCCGCTAGACCCGAATGATAATTGAAGAACTTTTGTCCGATAAAAAATCGGACAATCAATATTGTTTCTCAACAAAAAAATATCTCTTAACTATTTCCTACTTAAAAAGAAAATACTATCTTTGCACCCGAATTTAGCGTCGAATCTCTATCAATCGACATTATATAAACCTCCTTTCCCTTGAGTAGAGACAAGTGAAATACAAAACTTAAAGCCAAATGGCAGAAGATACAAGAACGCAGGGAACTGCAGATTTTGATTGGGAAGCGTTAAACCTAGATGGTTATACCCTAATCCAACGATCAGAAATGTCTGATCAATACGAAAAAACCCTTACATTAATTAACGAAAAAGAAGTTATTAAGGGAACCGTAGCAATTATCACAAAGAAAGAAGTAATCGTTAATATCGGTTATAAATCTGAAGGAGTTATCGCATCAAACGAATTTAGGTATAACCCAGATTTAAAAGTAGGTGACTTAGTTGATATCTATGTTGAATGTCAAGAAGATAAAACAGGGCAGCTTGTTGTATCTCACAGAACAGCTAGAATGCATAGCGCTTGGTTACGTGTTAATGACGTACTTCGAACAGGAGAAATCATTACAGGTTTCGTGAAATGCAGAACAAAAGGTGGTTTAATCGTCGATGTTTTTGGAATAGAAGCTTTCTTACCAGGTTCACAAATCGATGTTAAGCCAATTCGTGATTACGATGTTTATGTTGGAAAAAACATGGAATTCAAAGTTGTTAAAATCAACGAGGAATTTAGAAATGTTGTTGTTTCTCATAAAGCGCTTATCGAAGCTGAAATTGAAGAGCAGAAAAAACAAATTATTTCAGGTCTTGAAAAAGGTCAAGTATTAGAAGGAATAGTTAAAAACATCACTTCTTATGGTGTATTCATCGATTTAGGTGGTGTTGATGGTTTGATTCATATCACCGATCTTTCTTGGGGACGTGTTACGCATCCGGAGGAATTATTAGATCTAGACCAGAAAATAAATGTCGTTATCCTTGATTTTGATGACGAGAAAAAAAGAATTGCACTTGGCTTGAAGCAATTACAGCCACATCCATGGGATGCTTTAGATGCTGCCATAAATGTAGGTGATAAAATCACTGGAAAGGTTGTTGTAATGGCTGATTATGGTGCTTTTATTGAAATAGCAGCTGGCGTTGAAGGATTGATTCACGTTTCTGAGATGAGTTGGTCTCAACATTTACGATCAGCACAGGATTTCCTTAAAATTGGAGACTCTGTAGAAGCACTTGTACTAACGCTTGACAGAGAAGAGCGAAAAATGTCTCTCGGCATCAAGCAATTAATGCCAGATCCATGGGAAGCTATTGAATCTAAGTACGCTGTCGATACAAAACACAATGCAAAAGTTAGAAACTTTACCAACTTTGGCGTTTTTGTTGAGCTAGAAGAAGGAGTTGACGGTTTGATTCATATCTCAGATCTTTCTTGGCAAAAGAAAGTTAAACATCCATCTGAATTCTGTAAAGTGAATGAAGAAATGAATGTTGTAGTACTAGAAATAGATAGAGAAAATCGTCGTATTTCACTTGGCCATAAACAATTGGAAGAAAATCCATGGGATGTCTTCGAATCAACCTTTGCTGAGGGATCTATCCATCAAGGTACCATCATAGAGATGAAAGATAAATCAGGAATCGTTTCGCTTCCATACGGTGTTGAGGGAATTTGTCCAGCTAAGCATATGAAGAAAGAGGATGGTAGTACTGCAGCTCTTGAAGATGTATTAGATTTCAAAGTAATTGAGTTTAATAAAGAATCGAAAAAAATTGTCGTTTCACATACTCGAATATTTGAAGAAGGCGAAGACCTAGTCAAAGAAGCTTCACCTTCTAGTGCCACTAAATCAGTAAAAACTACGAAAGCTAGCACTAAAAAGGAAGCACCATCAAATACAGAACAAGCAGTTAAAGCAAACAATAAAAATTCTGAAAAATCAACTTTAGGAGATTTAGATGCGCTTTCAGCTTTGAAAGAAAAAATGGAAAAAGAAGAGTAATATTGATTATTGAAATCTTAAAAGAGGCCTAAGTGCCTCTTTTTTTTTTGATATTATATGCCATAACTAAGCGAATGCCATTAAATTTACTTCATGAATCTTACTACTCCACTTGCTGAACGTATGCGTCCAAAGCTTTTGGATGAATATATTGGACAAGAACACCTGTTGAATGCAGACGCTTCCCTTCGTCGTGCTTTGGATGGAGGAATGGTTCCCTCTATGATTTTATGGGGACCTCCCGGTGTTGGTAAGACAACGTTGGCTTATCTAATTGCGAAGCACCTTAACAGGCCATTTCAATCGCTGTCAGCTATCTCCTCTGGAGTCAAAGATGTACGCGAAGTGATTCAGCGTGTTGAAACTGCCGGAATGTTTCAAGAGAAAGGAACGATTCTATTTATAGATGAAATTCATCGCTTTTCAAAATCACAACAAGATTCACTCCTTGGCGCTGTGGAAAAAGGCACTATCACCTTAATTGGTGCGACAACTGAAAATCCCTCATTTGAGGTAATTTCTGCCTTGTTATCGCGATGTCAAGTATACACCTTAAAAGAACACACAAAAACAGATCTAATCCTTTTACTTCAAAGAGCAATTGAAAAAGACACCTTTCTCAAAACAAAAACCTTTAAACTAACTGAACTGAATGCCCTACTGCTTTTATCAGGTGGCGACGCTAGAAAGCTATTAACCATTTTTGAGATTATTGTAAGTACTTTTCAAAATGCGGATACAATAGAAATAAACGATGACGTTGTCCATAAAAATGCGCAGCAAAGTTTGATACGTTATGACAAAGAAGGGGAACAACATTACGATATCATTTCTGCCTTTATAAAATCCATAAGGGGCAGTGATCCAAATGCTTCTATATATTGGTTAGCAAGAATGGTGGAAGGTGGCGAAGATCCAAAATTTATTGCTCGTCGATTAATTATTTCAGCAGCAGAGGATGTTGGATTAGCCAATCCAAATGCTTTATTGATGGCAAATAATTGCTTTCAAGCAGTTGAAAGTGTCGGATTTCCAGAAGCACGAATCATCTTAGCACAATGCACACTTTATCTTGCAACAAGTCCGAAAGGAAATGCAGCCTATATGGCCATAAATAAGGCCCAAATAACCGTGAGAGAAACGGGAAATTTAGGTGTCCCTTTACCTCTACGAAATGCACCAACAGCGCTCATGAAAGAATTGGGTTATGGAGAAGGTTACTTTTATTCACATGATTATCCCAATAATTTTAAGGAACAAGAATTTTTACCCGATGAATTAATAGGAAAGAATTTCTTTAAAGCCGGAAGCAGCGCAAAAGAACAAGAAATAGGAAAATCAATAGAACGAAATTGGAAAGAAAAATATAAGCCGAATGAATAGAATTGCCTATTATCTTTTCGTTTTACCCCTCTCCTACTTGCCTTTATATCTCTTATACGGACTGAGTCCAATCATTTATTTTATATGTTACTATGTTATTTCCTATCGGAAAAATATAGTCAGATTAAACATTCAAAATAGCTTTCCAGAAAAGACAGCCAAAGAACATGAATTTATTATGCAAGCCTTTTACCTTCATCTGAGTCAGGTCATCATAGAGGGAATAAAGAATTTAACTATATCAAAAAAAGAGTTAAGTAAACGATTTAAAATAACTAATCCTAAAGTAGTTAATGATTTATTAAAAGTTCAAAAAAGTGTTATTTTAGTTGGAGGACATTATGGGAATTGGGAGTGGTTGATTACAAGTCAAGCCTTTCAATTTGATGGAAAAGCGTTTGGATTAGGAATGCCCATGAGTAATCAATTTTGGGGACAAGCCATTAATAATAAAAGAGAACGCTTTGGATTGAAGGTCA
>CAMBYJ010000207.1 GCA_945872015.1 Chitinophaga pinensis
GAAAGAAGGCACATCTATTTTACAGAATCATAAAGAAGTCGCACACGACCCAGAGCCATTTATTCGTTTAGATAAAATTACAGATATTGGCTTTGACTTACAGGTGCAGTTTTTCATTAATACTACTGATGCCGACTTCTTTCAAATAGAACGACAAGACATTTTATTATCACTCATTGAACTTGCACATCAACACGACATCCGATTTGATGCGCGTTTGCAGGACACAGCTATTAAATAAAACATCATGAAAAAATATTCCTTCCTCCTATTCTTTATCTCTTGCTTACTTTATGCATGCAGCAACGGACAAAATGCTGGTTATTCGTTAATAGAACCAGCAGCTTTTAGTGAGAAACTAAAATCAACTTCTGATATAACGTTGTTGGATGTCCGCACACCCGAAGAATTTACAGCAGGGCATTTACCAAACGCCATTAACATTGATTGGAACGGAGATCAATTTAACGCTTCAACAGAAAAACTAGATAAAAGCAAGCCTGTATTTGTTTATTGCATGAGTGGTGGAAGAAGTCATAGTGCAGCGCAGGACTTACAAAAGCGCGGCTTTAAAAACGTTACTGAGTTAAAAGGTGGAATATTAAAATGGCGAGCAGCAGGCTTAGCAGAAGAAGGTGGAGCGGCAACAAACACGACTTCTACAATATCTGAAATGACCAAGATGGACATGGATAAGATGATTATCGATAATAAACTTATCATTTTCGATTTCTTTGCTGAGTGGTGTGGACCATGTAAAAAGTTAAAGCCAGAATTAGAAGCACTAGAAGCAGCCCACAAAGGTCAGGTGAAAGTTGTTCGCATAGATGTGGACAAAAACAAAACCCTTGCCCGCGAATTACAGATCACTGAAATCCCCATTATCATGATCTACAAAAACAAACAGATCCAATGGACTGGCACCGGCTATTTCCCGATGAAGGATATAGAGGTGAATTGTGGGTTTTAGAGGAATAATTATTTTCAAAATTTTGTATTGCCTTACTACTTAGAAATTGTTTACTCTTTTTACTATAATAGCTACATCAAAAGTAAAATGGTAAATTGATTTTAGCATTGCTTGAAATTATTCTCGTTATAAAGGAACAAATTTTCAGCACAACTACCATTTTAAAAAGCATCATTAGTTGGCGTTTTAAAAAACTGCAAAAGACTTTCCCTCAATCATACAAATTGTATGCTTCCCTACTTTAATTTCGCAGCATTAAAATTCAAACATAAAACAATCGTGCGTAAACTATTCTTATTTCTACTTATAACAACAGCGAGTCAATCGGTGGCTCAAATTAATCTAGATACAGTTATAATTCAAGAGAACCGTATTCAGCTTCCATTTAGCTCTCAAAATCGTGATATCCGCATTATTGGCAAAAAAGAAATAGCGGCGCTACCTGTTCGAACCGTTTCCGATTTACTTGGCTATACAGCAGGCATCGACCTTCGTCGCAGAGGACCTGTTGGAACGCAGGCCGACATTAGTATCGATGGTAGCAACTTCGACCAAGTGCTCGTACTGGTGAATGGCATTAAAATGAGTGACCCTCAAACTGGGCATCATATGCTCAACTTACCAATTCCACTTTCTGCTATTGACCATATTGAAGTACTTCGAGGACCGGCCGCTTCCGTCTACGGAGTTAATGCCCTTGCTGGCGCCATCAATATTATTACCAAAACACCTGAATCAAATTCAGCCAGCGTAGAAATGTATGCGGGATCAATCTTTCAAATTGATAGCAGCAATGGAGATACTTACTATAATATTGGAACACAAGCGGCAGTTTCATTAGTTGGCAAAACGAATAACCAATTGATAACGGCATCGCATGACCAAGGAAATGGTACGCGCTACAATACAGGATTTAATGCGAGTCGTGTTTATTATAAATTAAAACAAACATTAAACACCAAAAACAAAATAGATATTGAAGGGGCTTATATCAATAATGATTTTGGTGGCAATGGGTTTTATGCTGCTCCATACGATGTTAATTCTACCGAAAGAGTTCAAACAGCTTATGGCAGCATTCGACAGACATATTCTCCTAACGAAAAACTTACTATTCGACCTGGTATTGGTTTACGTTATAATGCAGATGATTATATTTTCATTAAACAAGATCCCGACTATTACAAAAACCATCACGAGACCAATGTAATTACAGGCGAAGTTCAAAGTACCTACAAGATTAAAAACGGATTTTTAGCAAGCGGAATAGAATATCGCAAAGAAGCTATCAATAGCAATAATCTCGGAGAGAGAAATCGTGATAATACTGGCTTTTATGCCGAATACCGCCAATTTGTTAAACAAAGCTTTAGTACTACAATTGGTATTTATGGAAACTATAACAGCGATTTTGGATGGAACCTCTACCCCGCTATCAATGCTGGATTAATTATTTCCGACCATTGGAAAATTTATGCAAATGCAGGGACGGGTCAACGGTTACCAACTTTTACAGACTTATATTACGATGGCCCTTCGAATATAGGTAACGCTGAACTTAAACCGGAAAATGCAACATTCAGTGAAATTGGTATTCGATATAAAAAAAATATTATCAGTGCGCATTCTGCACTATTTTATAGAAGTGTGAACAATATGATTGACTATGTTCGCTCTTCCAATTCTGCGCCTTGGCAGCCGATGAACTATCAGACAGTTAACACTTCAGGATTAACAACCGATTTACTTATCGATTTTAATAAAGCTTTACAATGGGGCGAAGACCACCCTTTTAATTTGCATGTATCGTATACCTATCTTGATATGTCAATTAAACTACCTGATGCATCGTTATCAAAATATTCAATCGATGCACTGCGTCATCAGTTCATTGCAGGATTTACGATTCCTATTTCGAAGAAAATTGTATTGCACGCGAACGAACGCTATCTATATCGTATTAACGGTAACGACTATACCCTAATTGACGCTCGACTTGTTTATAAAAGAAATCAATTGAGCATAACTGCTGATATCAGTAATATTCTAAATACGCAATACAAAGAGATAGGAGCAATTCCAATGCCTGACCGTTGGTATTCGTTAGGTGCACGCTATGATATTCCTTGGAAATAAAATACAGAGCACAAGACGAATAAAAACTTAAATTACCCAAGAATTTAAAATCACTGAAATCTACATAATCATGCCTACAAAAACAAACAAATCCAATAGACCGGCACCGGCTATTTCCCTATGAAGGATATTGAGGCGAATTGTGGGTTTTAGGGGTGTGATTTAAAAAAATGACTTAAATATTATTTCGTCATTACCGGGTAACCATTTATACTTGCGGACTTACCCGTAAAATATCCAATTTCTATCATTCCTGATTCATCATATAATCTCTTACCTCTGACTATACCATTGGCATACTCAGGGCTATCATATGCTAGTTCATTATCATATGACATTTGTGATTTTACAGTCCATTTATCTCCGTTAACAATTAATTCTGCTTTTAATTCATATCCTTCAGAAACTAATTGAGAACCTACATATACGCCATCATAAATAACCTCCTCCTTGACTTTAACTCCTTTAGACTCATTAATCGGAGAATTAGCTGTTGAGGTATTCTCCTTAACATAATCACTATCGTCCATTCTATTATTTAAAGAACTATTATTGCAACCGAAATTGAATAATACGAAAATCAAAAGCATTTTAACTTCGTTAGTTTTATTAGTAAGGAGCATAAATACAAATTTTTAAAGTTTGATTAATCTTTTGGAATTCTAAAGATAAATAAAAACACCCTCCATTACACCATTTTCAATTCCATAAGGTCCCGATGCTTCGACACGAGACACGCTACTTCAATTCACTTTCAAACTAGCACATCAGCAAATTATAAAATTAGGATTACCAGCCCCCCCCAGCGCCACCGCCGCCGGAACTACCACCGCCGAAGCCACCGAAGCCGCCGCTAGATCCACCATAACCGCCGCCGTAGCCAAAGCCACCGCTTCCCCTCGTAAAATCAGAATAGCGACCACTTTGCGTGCGAGTAGCTACATTTAAAAGTTCCCAAGCCACCCAAAAGGATATACCGTTATTAACAGCATATCTGCGAACACTGATGACTTTGAAAATAATTATCAATGCAAAAAAGAATAATACGAAAAATATTGGTCCTGATCTAAACTTACGAAAGCCCTTTTTCTGAGCTGTCGCTTTATAAGGCTCGCCTTTTACAGCATTAATTATCTTACCAACACCATTGTCTATACCCTCAAAGTATTTTCCTGATTTAAAAAACGGACGAATATCATTGGTGATAAT
>CAMBYJ010000208.1 GCA_945872015.1 Chitinophaga pinensis
ATAGTCATCACGAAGTTCTTTGTTAATTACTCCATCACGATCTAAGAAAAGTGTCCACGTTTTATTATAAATCATTTTGGAAATATCGTTTCTTCTATCAGCTGGCAAATAATATGTCCGATTAAAATATGCGACTCTTGAATACGAGGAGTATCCGTACTAGGTACACGCAACATGATATCGCAACAATCGTTCATTTTGCCACCTGATTTTCCTGTCATACCAACGGTAATCATACCTTGCTTTTTAGCCATTTCCATAGCAGCAATAATATTTTTCGAATTGCCAGAAGTTGTAATTCCAACGAGTACGTCGCCCTTTCTTCCGCAAGCTTCTACCATGCGACTATAAACTACATCATACGAATAATCATTTGCTACAGCGGTCATATAAGAACTGTTTACATGCAAAGCTTCTGAATACAAAGGAGGACGATCTGTATAAAAGCGACCACTTAATTCAGCAGAGATATGTTGTGCATCGGCGGCGCTTCCTCCATTTCCACAAAACAAAACTTTCTTATCGTTTTTAAATGCTTCAATACATGCGTTGGCTGTATTTTCAATCGCTGCTAGTAACTCCTGATTTTCGAGTACTAATTGTTTAGTTGCAATTGAATCAGCTATAAGTTTTTTAATATCGGTTGCCATAATGAATGCAAAGATAATGGAATGAGATTATGGTATAAAATGGAGAATGGTCTGACTCAAGTGAGACCAGGTATATTTTGTTTTTTCTTGTCGGATAGCTTCATCAAAACGATGGATATCGCCTTCACTAAATTCATTCATTGCTTTTGCAATTGCTGTTGAATTTACTTCAGTCACATAACCTGTTATTTCATGTTTAACAATTTCAGGTAGTCCGCCTACATTAGTAACAACCATTGGTTTTTCGAAATGATAGGCTAGTTGTGAAATGCCACTCTGAGTAGCGCTTCGATAGGGTTGTACCACTAAATCGCACGCACCAAAATAATGCTTGATTTCAACATCGGGAATGTAGTGCGAATGCAATTCGATATGGTCGTTAAGTTGTAAGGAATTAATCAACTCTAAGTATTGCTTTTCGTCTTCATAAAATTCTCCAGCAATTAATAATTTATAGTTTTTACTTCTCAGGTTGCTTTCTGAAAAAGCTTTGATTAATAAATCGAGACCTTTATAATTTCTGATAAATCCGAAGAACAAAATATAGTTGTTTTCAGGATTAAGATTTAATTGCTTACAAGATTCTTCCTTTGTTGATTTATCGCCGTAATGATCGTAAACAGGGTGTGGCGACATTAAACATTCTTTCTTGGTGAACCGTGCAATTTCATCTTTTACTTGATTGGATAAAGTAATGAATCCACTACAGGCATTCACAAAGTATTTCGATAATAACGTATCACCAATTCGTTTTTCGTGAGGAATTAGATTGTCAACAAAGCCGATAATCTTTATTTTTTTACCTAGTAATCGTGCAACAGAACCTAATGCAGGACCCATGAACGGAATCCAGAAACGTAGTATTACTAAATCGGGTTGTTGATTACGTATATACGATGCAGTTGTTATCCATGAAAACGGATTGATGGAACTTAATAAGCGTGTGATTTTTAATGTGGCTGGAGCAGGGTCGCTGGTGAATTGTGTTTTGCCCGGGAATAAAAATCTAGGGTACTGCGTAGTAAAGTTTACAATTTCAACTGTATTACCAAGCTCTTGTAAATCGACCGCCATTCGTTCATCAAACGCAGCAATTCCACCTCTGAATGGGTGAGCTGGACCTACGATGATGATCTTTTTCGAATTCATAACAGTCCGCCTATACGTAATTATAAGTTAGCGGTACTTTGAATTAAATAGGTATTGCGTTCGGTGCTGTTTCGTCCGATTAATTCGCTGATGAAACCAGCTAAGAATAATTGCGTACCGATAATCATACACGTTAGTGAAATATAAAATGAGGGACGATCTGTTAACAGGCGAGCAGGTAAGTTCGTGCTTACTGCATAAAGTTTCGAAGCTCCTAAATAAGCAGACAATACAAATCCCGCAACAAACATTAATGTACCAACTAGTCCGAAGAAATGCATCGGACGTTTACCAAAGCGCGAAACAAACATGATGGATAATAAATCAAGGAATCCATTCACAAAGCGTTCTAATCCAAACTTCGTAACACCATATTTTCTTGCTCTGTGTTCAACTGCTTTTTCGGTAATCTTTGAGAAGCCTGCCCATTTAGCAATTACAGGAATATAGCGATGCATTTCACCATATACCTCTATGCTTTTAACAACATTGTAGCTGTACGCTTTTAATCCGCAGTTAAAGTCGTGTAAATTATAAATGCCCGACATTTTACGGGTAGCGTAATTAAATAACTTAGTCGGAATTGTTTTCGTGATGGGGTCGTAGCGTTTTTGTTTCCATCCAGAAACTAAGTCGTATCCATCTTGTACAATCATGTTGTAAAGTGCTGGAATTTCATCAGGACTATCTTGAAGATCGGCATCCATGGTAATAACCACTTTCCCAGAAGCAGCTTCAAAGCCTTTTTGTAACGCTGCCGACTTACCGTAATTTCGGTTAAAACGAATTCCTTTAAAATACGGGTTATTGCTGGCTAATTGCGTAACAACTTCCCACGATTTATCCTTACTACCATCATCAACAAAAATTACTTCGTAATTATAGCCATGAGCAAGCACAACTTTTTCAATCCAAGCGGCTAATTCGGGCAGCGATTCATCCTCGTTATAAAGAGGAATAATTACCGATAAATCAAGACTTGCTTTCGACATGAGATACAAGATTAATTCGTTTTAATTTAAATGATAGCATAAGAGCGAAAAAAGCTCCTCCAGCTAGTTTGTTAAAATATTCTTTGAATAAGATAGAGGACAGGGTGGACTTGCTGATTTCATCAATCATTCTGTCTTCGTAATTCTCGTAGCCACTTCCAAGCACCTGGTACATTTCCTTTTTCGTCATTTCTAATTCGTGCAGGTAAGTTTGAATATAATCGCTTACTAAATCAGTGTAAACTAGCTTTCCGAAGATATAAATCAGTAAAACGAATAATACGCCATAGCTTGAAACAACGAGCATCTGCGCTTTAAAGGCTCCCCAATAGGTAATGCTACCTTTCAAAAAATTATCGCGAAGCCCTTTGGTCGCAACATACATAAAGACTAGAGGAATCCAAAAGAAATAAATGGAAGCAGTTCCTAATGGAAACATTCCCGAAAACCAAAGTGCTAGTGTAATTGAAAACATTACGAGGCCGCAGATTGCTCCGTAGTTAAACAAATGGGTAAAGGGCGAAGGTTTGTTTTCGTTCATCGATACAAATTTAATGGAAATAACCAAGTAGTAACAGGGAAAATTACAGAGTTAAAAACAGCCCTTTTTTAATAAAAAATGGGGCAAGCTACTTACATCGCACCGCTCAACCACTTATCCTTGCTACCTTCCGGTCCTGGGGAGGTTCGAGGGAGCTGGTCGTATAAGACTTACCCCGAGGCAAAAGTAGAAATTTAAGGTCAGTCATAAAAATGAACTTGAACAAATTGTTAAATATTTTACGATGTTGATTCTAAAACTCTGATTAGTAGTGGATAATAAATCAGTCGAGGATCAATTTTTAACATTGTTATCAAGAATGAAAAAAGAATAAGGGCATTGTTTAATTTAGCAAAAAAATCACCCTATGAAATTCTTTATCGACACAGCAAATCTTGATCAAATCCGCGAAGCCTATGATTTAGGTGTACTAGACGGAGTAACTACTAATCCATCGTTAATGGCTAAAGAAGGCATTAAAGGAAAAGATGCCGTTTTAAAGCATTATGTAGATATCTGCGAAATTGCTAAAGGTGGTGATGTAAGTGCTGAGGTAATTTCGACTGATTTCGCTGGAATGATTCGCGAAGGAGAGGAACTGGCTGAATTACATCCTCAGATTGTAGTAAAGATTCCAATGATTAAAGATGGGGTTAAGGCAATCCGTTATTTTAGTAATAAAGGAATTAAAACAAACTGCACGTTGGTGTTTTCTGCGGGACAAGCATTATTAGCTGCAAAGGCTGGTGCAACCTATGTATCACCGTTCATTGGTCGTTTAGATGATATATCATTTGATGGATTAGAGTTAATCGATCAGATTGTACATATTTATCAAGAATATGGATATGAGACGCAAGTGTTAGCTGCATCTGTTCGTCACACAATGCATATCATTAAATGCGCTGAGTTAGGAGCTGATGTTGTTACAACTCCGCTACAACCAATTTTAGATTTGTTAAAGCACCCGTTAA
>CAMBYJ010000209.1 GCA_945872015.1 Chitinophaga pinensis
CTTATCCAAACAAATCCATCCACAGAATTTCTTGCAATTGTTTGTGAGAAGCTAAGGTTGTTCGATGAACCATCGTTGAAAAGGAATGTGCCTGACCATTTATTCAATGAATAATTTTGAAAGGATAATTCGTGATAAAGTGTAAAATAATCATCTGGCCATTTTAATCTGCGACCTAATCCAATAGCACCACCAGATATGGTTAAGTCTGAGCGATTCTCGTCAGAAAGCTTTAAACCATCAGACTGAACTGAACGAAATGCGGAAACTGTTAATGAATTAGGTTTTTTACCACCAAGCCAAGGCTCAGTAAATGACATGTTATAGCTTTGGAAAAATCTTCCGTTCGACTGAAAACGAATACTTAGTTTTTGTCCATCTCCTGAAGGAAGTGGTGTCCAGGTGTTTCGTTTAGAAACATTTTTTATTGAGAAGTTATTGAAGGATACTCCTAAAGTTCCAACAATACCAGCGCCACCACCCCAACCACCAGATAATTCCAGCTGGTCAGATGGTCGTTCTTCAACAATATATTCAATATCAACAGTACCTGTTGCAGGATTAGGTTTAGGATTAACATTTAATTTTTCTTGGTCGAAATATCCAAGCTGAGCTAACTGTCGTTGTGTTCTAATAATGTCTGAACGATTGAATAATTGACCTGGAAGGGTTCTGATTTCTCGAAGTATTACTTTATCGTTCGTTTTTGTATTTCCAGCAATCGAAATGTTGCTTATTACAGCTTGTTTACCTTCATAAATGCGCATTTCAATATCAATCGAGTCTCCATCAATTTTTACCTCCACTGGATTAATCGAAAAAAACAAATAACCATCGTCCATATAAAGCGATGATATATCTCTTCCGCTCTGACTCAAATACAATCCTTCTTCTATTCTCTGCTGGTTGTAAATATCTCCTTTTTTGATATTCAATATTTCTTGTAATGCAGCTGTTGAATATTTGGTGTTGCCAATCCAATTTATATTTCTAATAAAGTACTTTGTTCCTTCATTTATTTTGACATATAAATCAATTGTTTTCTCATCATGCTTTACAATACTGTCACCAGTAAAAATAGCATCCCGATATCCAAGAGCAGTATACTTGGCTAAAATTTTCTCTTTGTCTTTTTCTAAACCTTCTTCTGTAAATTTCGAATTAGTAAATATTTTATAAAAAGCTTTCTCCTTCGTTCCTTTCATTTTTCGCTTTAAACTCTTTTCAGGAAACGCGCTTAAACCAATGAAGGTAACCTTATTAATTTTTACTTTTTTCTTATTAGAAATCGTAATAATCATAAGTTGTGAATTCGACCCTGATGTAGTGTCTTTTTCTGTTTTTACATTTACCTCCGTGAATAAATATCCTTTTTCAACAAAGTAATCCTTAGATAAATTTCTAGTTGTTTGAATTAAATTTTCATTGATAATTTTTCCTTTAACTAAAGAAAGTTTCTCTCTCAATTTATCAGCTTCTGATTTGTTTACACCTTGAAAAGTAAACTTAGAAAGTCGTGGAAGTTCTTTAATTCTAAACTCTAGAAATATTTTCCCGTCAATAATTTTTGTCACATAAATTTTTACATCAGACAGTAAACCTTGTTTCCATAAATTATCAATAGAAGTGGAAAGTTTCTCTCCAGGTATCTTGTATTTTTCTCCAATCGATAATCCAGTAAGTGTAATTAATACACTTTCATCTAAAAATTGAACTCCAGATACTGTTACACCACCAAGTTCATATTCTTTAGGATTCGAATAATCAATCATGTCCTCATCGCCATTAATTACAGTTTGAGCAAAAGTGCAATTGTGACTAATTACTAAAAGTAGGAACAATAAAATATAAGTTGAAATTTTTTGCATGTGGTTATTTAACTTGTTCCGATATCATTCCGAACCTTCTTTCTCTGTTTTGGTAATTATAAATTGCCTCATATAAATCTTCTTTTCGGAAGTCGGGCCATAGTTTAGTAGTAAAGTACAATTCTGCATAAGCTAATTGCCAAAGCAAGTAGTTGCTTATTCTTGTTTCACCACTCGTACGAATCATTAATTCTGGGTCGGGCCACGCTGATGTTGTCAAATGTGACGAAATAGTATTTTCGGTTATTGCATCAATATCTAGTTTACCTTCTTTTACTTCATTAGCAATCTCGCGCACAGCTTTTGTTATTTCCCATCGAGAACTATAACTAAGCGCAAGCACTAATGTCATTCGAGTATTAACCGAAGTTTTTGCAATTGCTTTCTCTAATTTTTCTTTTACCCCAGTTGGAAGGCTATCCGTATCTCCGATTGTAGCCAATCGGATATTGTTTTTCATTAATGTTTCCGTCTCTTTTGAAATAGTTTGAACGAGTAAACTCATTAAAGCATCAATTTCAAATTTAGGTCTATTCCAGTTTTCAGTGCTAAAAGCATAAAGTGTTAAAACTTCTACTCCTAATTCTGCAGCACCTTCAGTAACATCTTTAACGGCAGTTACTCCACTTTGATGACCAAATGTTCTTAATTTACCCTGTTGTTTTGCCCAACGACCATTACCATCCATAATGACAGCTATGTGTTTAGGCATTTTCTCCTTATTGAGTAAATCTTTTGTAGACATTATTAATTTTAGAAGGGATACAAATGTAATAAAATGGAGGTCGTCACCGAGAAAAAAGTCCTAATTAACGATGGTTTAACGGCCAATTACCATAATTTTATTCTGAATGGTCGGCACTGATCAATATAGTGCTTCGAAAGCGTATAGGTAAACTGAACTCCGGTAAAGTGATACCAGTCACGATTGGTATTATCTCCTCGTTGTCGTCCTATATTGCCAGTGTTATTTTTTACAATTGATCTATCAGATAAAAAGTAGGCTGTTTTGCCATATTCCACTCTAATTGCATTAGGGTCAGCATATACACCACTTACATCGTCAAGATAGTCGGTATAGGTTTTTCTGACAACAGATTCTAGAACCACGCTCCATCTTCTGCCAATTTTCCATTTAAAACCACCACCAAATACAAATGCAAGATTAGTTCTTTTGTATAGCTTTTTATCAGGATTTGCCAAGGTGCCTTGACCTTCAGTACCTAAAGGCTGAAGTTCAACATAGCCACCATTGTAATATGCTTTAGGATTGAATTTAAACACAGATAAACCTACAGACATGTATGGGGTAAAAATGGTAGAAGGATTAGCTGTTTGATAAGGAAAAAAATTAAACTCAAATTGACCTGTTCCCTCTAGAATTGAGGTTCTAAAATTCAAATTTCTATTCTTGTTGAATGGATCATCTGATTGTGCGTCGTCTCCTGTTACATGACCGTAACTAATGGCAGTTTTAAAAGCCCAATGGTTACTGTAACTTCTTCGATATAAAAAACCAATTCCGGGTAGGTTGTTTTCGCCAGCATAAGTTGATTTTTGCAAATCACCTTTGTAGTTCATTACGCCAAGCATAATTCCCATTTCCCTCGACTGGCCATAAACAGATGAGTCGAAGATTGAGCCTATAAAAATTAAAATAATTACAATTTTCCTGAACATTATTTCGAAACGGAATAAGAGATTGAAAATTGCGGGATTTAAATAGTTAGAATACAGGGAAGTTTGATCTTCCAGTTCTTAATTTGTAATGGAAACTGAACATCAAAAACATATAAGAATCATTATCTATCGCATCACCTCTTTGAGAGCCGAGGTTTGTTTGTGGCGTTGACGAATTAAGACTTGGGTCTGACAAAAATCCAGCAATTGTACCATTAGCTTGACTGATAGCTTGTTTATCGTAATATGTTTTGCTCACATCATCGATATAATCAGTAAATGTTTTTCTAATTCCGAACTCGACACCAATCCCCATTCTTCTATTAAAGAAATAACGACCTCCAATACCAATTGGAATACAAACCTGAGTTCTATTGTATTTTTTTCTTGCCTCAGATATTCCTTGACCTTCAGTTCCTAATGGTTGCAAATTATACCATTTATCGTTGTATTGTCCTTTTGGATTAAAATTGAAAACTCCCAATCCAGCAAAAACATATCCTTGTGCTTCAAATGAGCTCGATCTTTTTACACCTCTTAAGCGGTAAATCCCACCTTGCCTAGAAGATAGGAATGCATATTCAACGTTAATATTGAATTCGTAAATATTTGATTTGAAATTAAGATTGCGATTATTTCTGAAAAACTCGTCCGTTAATTTATCATCGCCTCTAACTTGGCCATAGGTTGCATGAGAGTGTAGAGCTATTGACTCCGTCAACTTATATTTTAAGCCTACTGTAAATGATGGGCG
>CAMBYJ010000210.1 GCA_945872015.1 Chitinophaga pinensis
TTTTATTCTTGATATCAGAGGGGATAAAGTCAAACAATTATTGAATTCTGATATAATCGGCACCAATGATAAAATAATCTGGGATGGAACTGATAATGCGAATAGGGTAGTGCAGTCTGGAATCTATATCATCAGTGCAGCTATCATCAATGAATATGGCGAAGTAAAAAATTATCGAAAGCCTATAATTATCGCCGAAGGAAAAAACTAAAGCTTGATTTCTTCTCCTTGATTATTGAAAAAATGATACTCCATAAAATGAAGTGCAGAAATCGGATCGATAGTAATCCACTTTTTGTATTTCTTAAACCACTTCCACTGATATGATTTGAAAGTGTATTTATCTTGCTTTAAATAAGCAGCCAGGTATGGATGTACATGCAGCGTGAGTGATTTCTCATTCTGCTCCTGACATAAGTAACGAATATTATTTTCAATATCGTCGATTAAAAGTATAGAAGCTTTTATTTCACCAGTGCCGTCGCAAGTTGGACATTTCTCTACGGTGATGATATTGGTAACAGGTCGAACACGTTCACGCGTTAATTGAATCAATCCAAACTTACTTGCAGGTAATATTGTATGACGAGCGCGATCCAACTTCATCTCATCTCGTAACGTATCGAACAATTCTTTACGATGAAGTGTATTCTTCATATCGATAAAATCGATAACAACAATACCACCCATATCACGAAGTCGCAACTGACGAGCAATTTCTTTTGCTGCTGCAATATTCACCGCTAGGGCACTCGACTCTTGATTGTCTTGCGCTCCTTTGTTTCTTCCACCAGAGTTTACATCGATTACATGTAAAGCTTCGGTATGTTCTATAACAAGGTAAGATCCACCGCTAAGTGTAACAGTCTTTCCGAATAAGCCTTTAATTTGTTTGTCGACCCCGAAGTTTTCAAAAATAGGAACCTTGCCTTTGTAGAGTTTTACAATATCTACCTGGTCGGGAGCAATGCTGCGGATGTAGCTTTTAATTTCTTCAGCCACCGATACATCATTTACCTGAATGCTATTAAAATTCGGGTTCAGTAAGTCGCGAAGGATAGTTGAAGTTCTATTCATCTCTCCCAAAATCTTAACTGGGGCCTGAGCAGTTTTTAATTGCTCGTGCATAGCTTGCCAGCGAGAGCATAAATCCTGTATATCTGCATCAAGGTCAGCTACTTTTTTCCCTTCTGCAACAGTACGCACAATAATTCCAAAATTTCTTGGCTTAATCGACATTGCCAATCGCTTTAAGCGCTGGCGTTCGGTACTACTTTTAATTTTCTGAGAAATAGATACGACATCAGAGAAAGGAACTAAAACAACAAATCTTCCTGCAAGAGAAATTTCAGATGTGATTCGAGGACCTTTAGTTGAAATAGGTTCTTTCGCAATCTGAACAATCAGGTTCATGTTGGGAGTAATGATCTGCCCAATTTTACCTGCCTTGTTAATGTCGGCCTCTAGTTCAAAGTTGTTTAATAATGATTCTGGCTGACTACCATTGACGGTACTCTTCATGAATTTCAGCAAAGATTGCACCTGCGGACCAAGGTCCAGGTAATGAAGAAACGCATCCTTTTCGTAGCCAATGTCAACAAACGCTGCGTTCAGAGAAGGCATAAGTTTCTTAACACGACCCAAATAGATGTCTGCAACCGAGAAATTATTTTCTTTTTTCTCTTTGTTGAGCTCTACGAGGCGCTTCTCTTCAACCAAAGCAATAGTGACTTCGGTCGAAGACGAATCAATAATTAATTCACTGTTCAATCAGAAAAAGCTTGTTAAAATTTAGAATATACAAACAATACAGACCATCAAGAATTGAAAGTCCATAGTCATACAAAGCAGAAAAGCCCTAAAAAATTAGAGCACAATCTGTTGTTTGAAATAACCTGTTAATACAGATTATTTCTTCTTCTTATGACGATTTTTTCTAAGACGCTTTTTACGTTTGTGGGTTGCCATTTTATGGCGCTTACGTTTTTTACCTGAGGGCATAATAATATTTTTTTATTCGGTTAGAATTATGATTTATTCAATTTTAGGCAGGGCTTTTTTCAAGCGCTGTGATCATTTTTTTTACTTCTGCAGCAGCATTAGGGTCGTCGGTTTTAGTGACGAAGTTGTTGTAGCTTTCAATCGCTTTGGCATTATCTCCTTTCGACGAATAGACTTGTCCAAGGTAGAAATAAATGTCGATTCTTTTCGGATTAATCTTCAATACTGTTGTTAATCTGTCGATGGCTTTATCTAGCTGACCTGATTTAACCGATAACATGGCTAAATTGAACTGAGCCATTTCATGGTTTGGATCCGCTGTAACTACTTCACGAAGTAGCATAATTCCTTTCATCGGCTCCGAAGATCCTTCGGCATAACAAACTCCTAAATCTGTTTTTGCATTTAAGTTTGAGGGGTTTTTATCTAAAACAAGTTGATAGTTGTCCATTGCTTTCTTCACCATCAATGTTCTAAATAAGGAATCCTCTGACATTTTAAATGCATCAAAATAACGGTAGGCAGCATCCAGGTAACCTTGTTCAGATTTTAGAACTGTCGATTTCTTTTCAAACCAGATTGCTGCTGCTGCAGGTAATCCAGCCTGATCCCAAAATCTCCCCATCTGATCCAGCACCGCTGTATCTCTGTCTCCATTATTTTTTACTGCTGTCTCAAAGAACGCTAGTTTTTTCGACTGGTTACTGTCCAGTAAAGCTTTCGCTTGATTTAATATTTCAGTATCACTATATCCATTTGCATCTATTTTAGCAGAACCCTCTTTGTCTTCCGATTTTACATTTACCTGTGAAGGCATTGTGTAAATTACTCCGGTAATGACTAAAGCTGCTCCTATAATTAGGATTTGCAAATGTTTTCCTTTCATCTAATTATCCTTCTGATTTTTTCACGTGTGCAGTTTTAACGCGCTCAGTGAAAGTTTTAGCTGGCTTGAAAGCCGGGATATAATGCTCAGGAATGATAATCGTTGCATTTTTTGTGATAATACGACCAGTCTTCTTTGCACGTTTTTTAACGATAAAACTTCCAAATCCTCTTAAGTATACGTTTTCATCGTTGATTAATGAATTACGAACCACTTTCATCATCGATTCAATTGTTTGTTGAACCGCAACTTTCTCAATTCCTGTTTTAGTTGAAATTTCGTTTACTAATTCTGCTTTAGTCATAATGACAATATGTTTAAATTGTTAATTCTCGTTTAGGGGCTGCAAAGATAGGCTTTATGATTGAAATACAAAATATTAATTCTTTATTTTTGAGCCCCTTACACAAAGAATAATGGATTTAAGCCAAATTTTATTGGATTGGTATCGCCAAAATCACCGGGATTTACCCTGGCGCAGGACCAATGACCCCTATGCGATATGGCTTTCTGAAGTTATTTTACAACAAACACGTGTCGACCAAGGCATGCCCTACTGGTTTCGGTTTCTAGAGGCTTTCCCAACGGCAACCGACCTTGCTAATGCTGATGAACAGGAGGTTTTACGTCTATGGCAAGGACTCGGCTATTATTCGCGGGCCCGAAATTTACAAGCCGCCGCTACAGTGATTCGAGATGATTATGAGGGAGTGTTCCCTAATCAATATGGTCAGATTCGTTCTTTAAAAGGTATTGGTGATTATACTGCTGCTGCTATTAGTTCTATTGCATTTGATTTGCCACATGCGGTAGTTGATGGGAATGTTTACCGTTTCCTATCCCGACTATTTGCTATTTCTACGCCCATCGATTCAACTATTGGAAAGAAGGAGTTTTCCGAATTAGCCAATGAACTGCTAGATAAAAATAATCCGGGAATGTTTAACCAGGCTTTGATGGAATTTGGAGCGATGCAATGCAAGCCTTCGAATCCTGATTGCTCCATTTGTCCGTTTATGGAGCATTGCCAGAGTTATGCTTCTAATTCGGTAATTGAATATCCTGTCAAGTCAAAAAAAACAAAAACGCGTAATCGTTATTTCAATTATCTGATTCTTTCCGATGAGAAAAATACGATCATCCAAAAAAGAGAAGCAAAAGATATCTGGCAAAGATTGTATCAATTTCCACTCATTGAATCAGAGAATAAAAATCATGTTACAATTGACTTATCAGATTCTGATGTAGCGCAACACATAAAAGGTACCTCTTACAGCATGGTTAAATCAAGCTCGGTTGTAAAACATGTTTTATCGCATCAAATTATCTATGCTAAATTCTGGTGGATTAAACTAGAAAATATTCCTAGCATGGGCGCTACTGACTATATCGATATTCCATGGAGTCAGTTGAG
>CAMBYJ010000211.1 GCA_945872015.1 Chitinophaga pinensis
AATAGCCTGAATACTGATTCGCATTCAAAATTCGTTTTCCGAAATACGATTGATGATCGTGATAAGTATTGCTTGCTTGTATTCCAATAGACTTCCATGGTTTTTCTGGAAACATCCATCCTGATTTCATAATTGCTTCAACACGATTAGTTTTTACTTGAAATCCGTAGTGATTAAATGTTTGCAAATCGACATTTTCATCAAACGCATTTTGTCCTCCACTACGCACTTCACTAAGCGCCTTTACAATTAATTGTCCTTCGTATTTATTTCCTTTTCGAAAATCGAAGTGATTATAAATATTGAACAATTGCAATTGAGGCTGATCAATAAATCCATCGCTGTTTCTATCGGGTTCAGATGGACGAACACTGGTGTGCGCCATCAAAATGTACTTCACATTTTCTGAAAGTGGAATATCGGCTATCACATTTAATTCATTACGACCTTCTGTATCTGAAAATCCGTTTAAGAATAACGACTTTTCGCAAGAAGGTTTTTTGAACGACAAATTAATTTGTCCTGTAATGGCTTCATATCCGTTTGCAACGGAACCAGCACCTTTAGAAATCTGAATCGATTCGAGCCATGGACCTGGAACATAATTTAATCCGAATGGAACTGCCAATCCACGAAGCGTTGGCACCACATCTCCTAGCATCTGAGTATATAATCCAGACAAGCCCAGCAACTGAATTTCCTTTACTCCCGTTACCGCATCACCGTAGTTTACATCTACAGATGGATTTGTTTCAAAACTTTCAGAAAGATTACAGCATGCTGCTTTTAGTAATTCACCTTCATTTAAGATTTCAGCACTTCGGGTTTTCATCAACGACATTTCTGTTGCATCTCGCTTTTGAACGATGTTTACTTCTGATAAATTAACTGTTCCAACATTTAAAGTGACGTAAAAATTGCAGTTTGATTGATCGGTTATATCAACACTTATAAAACTACTTTTATTAGTTGAAATAAGCAATTTATTATTCAAGGTTGGATCAAAACGAAGCTGAAATTTTCCATTTTCATCCGACTGCAATGAAGTATCCGGATCCTGCCCATTGTTTAAAATTATGCTTGCAAATGGAAATGGCAAAGTGTCGTTGGAAGCATTTACCATAAACAGGCTTGCATCACACGTTTTTATTTGTCCGAAGGAAAGCCAAGGCAAGCATCCGGAGATAATAATTAAGATTATTTTTTTCATAATTAGGAATAAGGTTTAGAGAAACAATCAAATGATTGAATCCTAAATTCTCATTGCTAATATGCGCTTATTAATTCCCGATGGAAATTGATTTTCGGGAGGTGGATGTATTGTTAAAGACGTTAATGAAAAACGTTCGAATAACGGACTAACGTAAGATGCATTAATTAATAAACTGCTATCAAAAAAAGAAATTGTGTTGTTATTATCTAAAAAGTAAAGCGGTATGCCTACATAACTAGTTACCGTTTTACAACAATCACTTTGACTTACATCTTTTACAGCTATATGTCCTTCGTCGCAACAACATGAATTGACAGACTGCATAGTATCGCTACTATCTAGACAAGTATGTAAAGACACTAAACCTCCTGCTATTCCCCAAAAGATGAGCAGTAGCAAAAACAATCGTCTGAATCGTTGAGTCTTTGACATAAGGCAAAGTTAAGAAGTATCCCTTCTAAAAAAAAGCAATATACACTTTAAAGTTGACGATAATTTTACTCGGATGAAAGAGACCTTTTTACTACCTTTACGGCCTTAAAAAATCACTATTTATGAGTTTTATTGCACTAATACACGCTAGAGAAATTTTAGATTCCAGAGGAAACCCTACTGTAGAAGTTGATGTTTATACACAAAATGGCACTTTAGGCCGTGCCGCAGTACCTTCAGGGGCATCAACAGGTAAACATGAGGCGGTTGAATTAAGAGATAATGATGATTCGCGTTACGTCGGAAAAGGAGTATTAAAAGCAGTATACAACATCAATACTGTTATTGCTGAGGAATTAAAGGGCATGTCAATTTTTGAGCAAAAACTAATCGACGAAAAAATGATTAGCATGGATGGAACAGAGAATAAATCTGTTTTAGGTGCCAATGCTATATTAGGTGTTTCGATGGCAGTTGCAAAAGCAGCAGCAATCGAATCTGGGATGTCGTTGTATAAGTATATAGGAGGACTTAATTCTAACTTGCTTCCACTACCGATGATGAATATATTAAATGGTGGTGCGCATGCGGATAACAAAATCGACTTTCAAGAGTTTATGATTATGCCTACAGGTGCTGATCGTTTTTCGGAGTCATTAAGAATGGGCACGGAAGTTTTTCATGCATTAAAGAAAGTATTAAAAGATAAAGGACTTGGAACTAACGTAGGTGATGAAGGTGGATTTGCTCCTAACTTACAGAGCAATGAAGAAGCTATTCAAAGTGTAATGATGGCTATTGAAAAAGCAGGTTATAAGCCAGGAGTTGATATTTTCATTGCTATGGATGCTGCTACAACAGAATTTTACGATGAAGCAACGGGAATGTACATTTTCAAAAAGAGCACAGGAGAAAAGATGACATCTTCGGAAATGGTGTCATTCTGGAAAGGATGGTGCGATAAGTACCCTATTATCTCTATTGAAGATGGTTTAGCAGAAGATGACTGGAAAGGATGGGCTGAATTAACACAGGTTTTAGGAGATAAAGTACAGTTAGTGGGTGATGATTTATTTGTAACAAATACCAAACGATTACAAAAAGGAATAGACGAAAATGTAGCCAATTCTATCTTAGTTAAAGTTAATCAGATTGGAAGCTTAACAGAAACTATCGATGCCGTTAAACTAGCGAAAGAAAATAGCTATACCGCTGTAATGTCGCACCGTTCTGGAGAAACAGAAGATTATACTATTGCTGATTTAGCTGTTGCTTTAACAACAGGACAAATTAAAACTGGATCTGCTTCAAGAAGCGATAGGATTGCAAAATACAATCAGCTTTTAAGAATTGAAGAAGAGCTAGGAGAATCGGCTGAATTTAACGGACGCAACTTTAAATTTTTAAGATAGTATTTTATGAATAAAAATCCATCAGACGAAGAAGAAAACGAAATCGAGGGTGATATTGAAGATGAAACAGAAGGTGATGACGAAAACAATTTTGAAGGAGAAGTAATTGAAGAACATCTTGGATCTGGAAGCAGAGGGAAAAGACGCAAGAAAATAAAGATTCGCAAGCGCGTAAAAATCAAACGCAAGGCAAGTCCGAAGAAACGCGTAAAAAAAACCTTTGAAACCATTATATGGATTGTTGTAGTGGCTGCGTTCGTTACAACGTTAGTCATTTTAATTCTTCAGTTAGACTTAAATACTAAGAACAAAAAGGTGCGCAAAGTAGGAATGAACACTGCAACAGAAAACGTTTTACAACATTCCAACAGTTTTACAAATGATAAACATTTCTTATTGTGAAGTGTTGCCTAAATGATTAAATTCGCCAAACAAATTTTACAACGCCTTTTGCAAATAATACAATGGATAAGTTAAAAGAAAAATTCGCACAGAAAGCATTACCACTAGCAGACGAGGTGAAAGCCATGATTAAAGAACATGGTGACCTTGTTTTAGGAAGTTATACTCTTGAACAAGTATATCACGGAATGAAGGGAATGATTGGAATGGTTACAGAAACTTCTAAGCTTGATGCTGAAGAAGGTATCCGTTTCAGAGGTTATTCTATTCCTGAATTAAGAGAAAAACTACCTCAAGGAGTTGGTGGAGAGAATTTACCAGAGGGAATGTTTTATCTATTGCTAACCGGTGAGTTACCGACTGAAGAAGATGCAAGAGAAGTAAGCAATGCATGGGCGCGTAGAAGTCAAGTTCCTAAGCATGTGTTTGATATGTTAGATTCTCTTCCAAAGGGAACACATCCTATGACGCAGTTTAGTCTTGCAATTTTAGCAATGCAAACAGAAAGTAATTTCGCTGCTGAGTACCGCAAAGGAATTAACAAAAAGCAATATTGGGATCCGATGTTTGAAGATGTAATGAATTGCATCGCACGTTTACCAAGAATTGCAGCTTACATTTATCGTAGAACATACAAAGACGGAGTTCATATCGAGCCGAATCCGAAATTAGACTGGGGTGCGAATTTCGCTCACATGTTAGGTTTCGATGATGATGGAATGAAATCGTTGATGCGTTTATATTTAACAATTCACGTTGACCATGAAGGTGGTAACGTTTCCGCACATGCGACACATTTAGTTGGTTCTGCATTAAGCGATGCTTACTATTCTTTATC
>CAMBYJ010000212.1 GCA_945872015.1 Chitinophaga pinensis
TTTCTCCTAACCGCGACAATAAAAATGAAACATTTAACTACACATATAACTGCACCGATTTTACTGCTGATTTTACTATTTACAATCGATTAGGTCAGGAGATTTTCAAAAGTCAAAATCCTGATTTAGCATGGGACGGATCATTTAATGGAAAAGAAGCCCCTAATGGAATTTATTATTACATCTTGAAATACCAAGGATACGATTCTGGTACATTTGTCGACATCAAGAGAAAAGGGTATGTTACTCTCGTAAGATAGTATCGAAGAAAATTGTTAATAAATACCCTCTATTTTGTTCATTGTTTTTTCTGTTTGAAGTCAAAAACATTAGTTAAGCCCCTCCCCGTTTCTTATCTTTGTTCGTTGTCGAAAGGCAGAAATTCACTATGGAAATTACTTATTACGGGCATTCATGCTTTTCAGTAAAAATTGGACAAAAGACTATTTTGTTTGATCCCTTTATCACACCAAATGAAAAAGCAAGCAACATCAATATCAGTGAGATTAAAGCGGATTACATTTTAATTTCTCACGGACATTACGATCATATTGCGGATGCTGTTTTATTGGCACAACAAAATGATGCGACGGTCGTTTCCAATTACGAAATTGTAGACTGGTTGAGTAAGCAAGGTGCTACCAAAGGACATCCGATGAATATTGGTGGGCATTGGTTCTTTGATGCGGATGACCATGGAACAAAGTTCAAAGTAAAATGTGTAGTAGCCGTTCATAGTAGTGTAATGCCTGATGGTACGTATGGTGGAAATCCGATGGGCTTTTTAATTGAAAGTGCCGAAGGTAATTTCTATTATGCTGGAGATACAGCATTAACGTATGATATGAAACTGATTGGAGATTATAAGAGCATCGATTTCGCTTTCCTTCCGATTGGTAACAACTTTACAATGGGAATAGATAATGCTTTGATAGCATCGGAGTTTATCAAATGTCAAAATATTATTGGTATGCACTACGACACCTTTGGTTACATTACCATTGACTCGGTTGAAGCGGCAGCTAAATTTCAAATGGCGGGTATCGACTTACAATTGTTCAATATCGGCGAGACAAAAACAATTTAAAAACGAAAAATCACAATAGCAAATGGCAAAAATTATTGCAATCGCAAATCAAAAAGGTGGAGTTGGAAAAACAACTTCTGCTATCAATTTAGCAGCTAGTCTTGCAGTTTTAGAATATAAAACGCTTTTAGTTGATGCAGATCCACAAGCCAATTCTACATCTGGTGTTGGTTTCGATCCACGTACGGTAAAGACATCTATCTACGAGTGTATCATCAATGATGTGGCTCCCGGAGATATCATCTTAGAAACAAAAACTCCGAATTTATACTTACTTCCATCGCATATCGATTTAGTCGGTGCTGAAATTGAAATGATTCAGTTAACTAATCGCGAGCATATGATGAAGCAGGTGTTTGAAAAAATATCAGAAGATTTTGATTTTATCATCATCGACTGTTCTCCTTCTTTAGGTTTAATTACTATCAATGCTTTAACAGCAGCGCATTCGGTGATTATTCCTGTTCAATGTGAATACTTCGCCTTAGAAGGATTAGGTAAATTATTAAACACAATTAAAATTGTACAGACGAGATTAAATCCTGAATTATCAATTGAAGGAATTTTATTAACGATGTACGATATGCGTTTACGATTATCGAATCAAGTAGTAGAAGAAGTAAAAACACATTTCCAGGATTTAGTATTCGATACTATCATACAACGTACTACTAAATTAGGCGAAGCACCAAGCTTTGGAGAAAGCATAATTATGCACGATGCATCAAGCAAAGGTGCTATTAACTACTTGAATTTAGCGCGTGAAATCCTTCAGAAAAACAACATGACGAATATCGCATCAGAAGATAAAATCATGACAGATGAAGCGATGGACAAATTAAAAGTATCGGATAATTAATATTTAGTTTAGAATAAACATGTCGACAAAAAAATCAGGATTAGGAAAAGGACTTAGCGCAATATTAGGTGATACTCCTGACACAACAATTCCTTCAACAACAAACGGTTCTTCCATTGATGCTCCCAAAGCAATGGTTGGTTCCGTTTCATCTATAGCATTAAATCAGATTGAAGCTAACCCTTTTCAGCCTCGTACAGAATTTGACGAAGGTGCATTAAATGAATTAGCAGAATCTATCCGCCAACAAGGCATTATACAGCCTATTACAGTTCGTAAGGTTGCAGACAATCGTTATCAGATTATCAGTGGTGAACGTCGTTTTAAAGCGTCTAAATTAGCGGGCTTGACAGTTGTCCCTGCATATGTGCGTACCGCAAATGACCAGGCGATGTTAGAAATGGCCTTGGTTGAAAATATTCAGCGTGAAAATTTAAATGCTTTAGAAATTGCTATTTCGTATCAGCGTTTGATTGAAGAGTGTTCATTAACGCAAGAGCAACTAGGAGATCGTGTTGGTAAAGATCGTTCAACGGTTACCAATTACCTTCGATTATTAAAGTTACCGCCTCAAGTGCAGTTTGCAATACGTGATGGTAAAATCAGCATGGGACATGCGCGTGCTATTTTAGGTGTGGATGATATTGCGATGCAATTAAAAATTTTCAATGATGTATTGACGGAAGATTTAAGTGTACGTCGTACAGAAGATTTAGTACGTTCTGCATCTCCGAAGAAAAATGGTAAAGAGCCAAAGAACAAACCGAACTGGTACGTTGAAATTAAAAACATTCAAGAGCGTTTAGAGCATCGCTACGAAACGAAAGTAGAAGTTCGTCATAAAGATAACGGTAGCGGACAGGTGGTAATTAACTACTACTCTACTGATGATTTCAATCGTTTGATTGAGTTATTGGATTTTGATTGAGAATTAACTCGAATAAAAAATAAAAAGGTGAACAAATGTTCACCTTTTTTATGAAAGAACTATTTTTATTAATACCAAACACCCGTAATCGTTACTGTTAATGCACCACTTGTTTTTGTGATGGTTGTTGGTTTGCCAGCTTCGTAATCCTGCATTTTAAATCCGACATAACCCATTGCATCATTATCATCTAAAACATCATAATCAAATAATGCTACATAGGTTATTTTTGAAATGTCTTTGATTTCATATTGCGATGTTAATGCCCATGAGACGGGTAAATCCGCCTGCGCTACATTGCCTACTTTGAAAGAGTCGCCTAAGTAATAAGGAATATGATTCTCGTCTTCTATATTGAAAAAAATATCAGCATCATCAAACAAATCCCAACCTGCATTATTAAAATCAACAAGAGGCATTGAATCTACACGAACAGTCGAAATTTTAAACTTTGCAACTGGTGCAACAGTGGTTTCTTTTTCGCAAGATGTAAATGCAAGAAATAAGGAAAGACCTAAAATAATTTTTGAAATTCTTTTCATCCGTTAGTATTATTTATCGATTATAAAATTAGCAATATCCCATTAATCTATACACCATATACCCTACCCATTCGTGCGTTAGCAAGTCCCAAGCAACTAATGCTTCCGGATCGGGTTGTATCAAACGGTCGAGGGTATATATTGAACCACCTGAGCGGACATCAACCGAATAAGCATCTACTTTAATGTTTGCCTTGGCGCAGCATGCTAACGAGCGACGCATATGAAACGCTGATGTAATCAATAAGCATTTAGAGGTGATGCCTTTTTGATTCAACACTTTGGCTGTTTCGATAGCATTCTCAATGGTATTACGAGAGTTGTTTTCCATTAGTATATCTTCTGCCTTTACTCCATTGCTTACTAATAATGGAAATAATTTTTCGGACTCTTTCCAGTCTTGAAAATTAACAAATCCTGAACCTCCTGATAGAAATATCTTCTTGATTTTTCCTTTATGATACAAATCTACAGCCTGCATCAAACGATCTGCACTGCTGCTAAAAACCATTCGTTTGCTATCGTTGTCGTAGTAACGTGTACTACCTCCTAAAACAATTCCAACTTCGTAAGGTGTTTTTATTTCATCTGCATTGTACGCTTTTACTTCCCAGGTATTCATAACCACATTTACAATAAACGGATTTGTAAAAACTATCAACGCAAGTAGACCTAGTAAAAATAATTTCGCAGATAAAGCGGCTTTCTTTTTTCTAACAATAAAAGCAATGAGCAACAATCCAACAATCCATATCGCTGGGGATATAAATAAATCGAGAATTTTAGAAAGGATAAAAAACATCTGACCTTTTGGATTGTTTGTTTAAGCAAAATTAAAATAAATCTTATTCGAAGGATAAATATC
>CAMBYJ010000213.1 GCA_945872015.1 Chitinophaga pinensis
TAACTAATGGGATAGTTTCCGCAAGAGTCAATATTAACCGCTCCATAGGTAATAATCTGAGATGTAAGATTTCCATCTTCAGGATCTTGTGCTGTTGCTCCCGGATCAACAAAGGGTTGGTTCAATGTGATGTCGATGGTGTAGTTGCCATTTAAGCTTACTGTCGGACTAATATTCGGAGAAGCAGCAATAGTGAGATCGAATGTGCGGGTGAATACTTTTCCCAAAGGAGTAGTTCCTGTTACATTGATAGCATAGGTACCTGTATCAGGATTGGTAGTTTTGATGGTTTGTTTAACAGTAAAGTCGGGAGTGCCAGCATAGGAACTAAAATTGATTGTAACTCCGTTGGGTATACCCGTACACGCTATAGTAAGTTCTTCACGACTACCTCCTAAATAAAGAAAGGTAATATCTCTGATAATACTATCGTTTTTAAGAAGAGTAAGGTTTCTGGCTCCGTTAATTTTGAAGTCCATTCCGATTTCTTCTTCCTTTTTACAGGCGTTAAATAGTAGTGCAAAAACAACTAATAGTCCTGCAAGTGATTTTATATTTCTCATAATGACATTCCTAAATTATAAAATAAGAATGTAAATATGTCGGCTTGCTCATCAATTAATTTGAATTTAGGTTTCCCAGCTCCATGTCCTGCGTTCGTATCAATGCGAATAAGCATCGGACGATCGCCTTTATACTTGTTCTGTAGTGTTGCAGAAAATTTGAATGAATGTGCTGGAACAACTCTGTCGTCATGGTCGCCAGTAGTAACCATCGTACACGGATATTCAACATTTTCTTTGATGTTATGCAAAGGAGAATACTTAATAAGATTGTTAAAGTGAATACTGTCTTCAGAACAACCATAATCGCCTTTCCAAGCCCATCCAATGGTAAATTTATGATAGCGTAACATATCCATTACTCCAACAGCAGGCAACGCTACTTTAAATAATTCAGGACGCTGTAACATAACAGCACCAACTAATAGTCCGCCATTTGAGCGACCACTAATTGCAAGTTTTGATGGATTTGTGTATTTATTCGCAATTAAATATTCGGCAGCAGCAATGAAATCGTCAAATACATTTTGTTTTTTTAATTGCGTTCCTGCTTCATGCCATTTACTTCCATATTCACCTCCTCCTCGTAAACAAGGTACTGCTAACACACCACCTTTCATTAAAAACACTAATCGCTCTGGCTTAAACTCCGGTGTTTTACTGATATTAAATCCACCATAACCAAATAGGAGAGTAGGATTATTTCCATCTATCTGAACACCTTTTTTATGCACAATGAACATCGGAATTTTAGTTCCATCTTTTGAAGTGTAAAATACCTGCTTGGTTTCAAATTGATTGATATCGTATGGTAACTGCGATTTATTCTGTACCATTAGTCTAGATGTTACAACATTGTAGCGATAAATAATTGCAGGTGATACAAAGTTGGTGTAGGAGATAAAAAGATTTGTGTCTTTTACAGATCCTGAAAGTCCATCAACGGTTCCAATTCCACCTAAATTGATATCACCTTTTAGAACTCCGTTTAAATCGTATTGCTTCAACTGACTACTCGCATCTTTCATGTAATGTACAATCAATTTGTCGAGTGCCAATGTTGCATCTTTCATACTTTCCTTCGACTCAGGAATTAAGTCTTTCCAGTTGCTTTCAGCAGGCAATTTAGGATCAATTAGTACCAAACGATTTTGAGGCGCTTTGTAATTGGTCATGAACAAAAGCTTCCCTCTAACAGTACCGATATACGAAAAGTCATGATCGAATCCTTTTACAAGTGTAACTAGTTTTTTCTTTGGATTTTTTAAATCTTGAAGCATTACATTATTTCCACTAGTTGCTTCCGAAGAAAATATCAAAAGGTAATTATTATCTTCTGTTACAGTTGCTGAGAAATTGCGAAGCGGATGTTCCTTATCCTCGTACACTAATGAGTCCTGCGACTGCTCTGAATATAATTTGTGATAGTAGATTTTATGATTCTCATTCTTTAAAGTATAAATTGCTTTCGTGGTGTCAACATCATAGCGAGAATAGAAAAAACCATCTTGGTACCATGACGTACTTGAAAATTTAATTCCCTTAAGTACTTCCGGCAATGTCTTCATTGTTTTTGCTTCTTTGATGCGTATCTCATTCCAGTCGCTGCCAGCATAGGATACCTGAAATGCAATATGAAATCCATCTTCAGATGCAGTGGTCTCGGTGAAATGAGTGGTCCCATCAGCAGATAATTTATTCTGATCAAAATAACTCATTGGCACGTATTCTAACGAACGTATGTAGAATAATAATGGCTGATTCTGATTGGGCTCCTGACGGTAATAGAAATAACTTTTTCCCGCTCTGAAGGGCAAGGAGTAAGTATTGAAATTCCAAAATGCCTTCATGCTATCTTTTAAAGCTTGACGAAAAGGGATATTATTCAGATAAGCATCTGTAACACTGTTTTCATCCTTCACCCATTGCTCTGTTTCAGCGGAACGGTCGTCTTCCATCCAGCGATAAGGGTCGTACACAAATTGTCCGAAATATTCATTTACAACTTCTGTCCTGCGGGCAACAGGATACTTCAATGGCTGAGCGATTAAATCAGGACAATTCAGAATAATTAGCAGGAATAATAGCATTCGTTTCATAGGGTGCAAAATAAAGATTATTTTCGTGAAAATTGTTTGATAAAATGTTAAAAGTAAAAGTTAGTTTCCCACAGCTTATTTTCGCCTTATTGGTGATAGCAAGTATTTATTCTTGCAAACAGAAAACAACTGATATTGATTGGGCAAAAGCTTCTAAGGAAGAGGATGCTCGCTTCGAAAAGTTTAAAGGTGATTTTGTTAATCAACTTTGGAAGTTAAATCCGACTTCGGCGCTTTATGCAGGGTTTCATAATTACGATAGTATTTTGATTATTCCGGATGCGAATTATCGCGAGTATTGCGATAAACAATACGATTCCATTTTATACGATTTAGGCGATATTGAAATTGGTCTTTTAAGTCCCCAGAATAAAACCGATTATTGGATGATTCAAGATTATCTGAAAGCAGGTATCTGGTACGATACGGCTTTTAAGTCCTTCGAATGGAATCCAGCAAATTATAATGTGGCTGGAGAGTTTGCTGAAATTTTAAACGGACGTTATGCTCCGTTGAATGATCGTTTAACCATGTTCGATAAACGTTTGAAGAATGTAGTTGCTTATTATGAGGTTGCTAAAAAGGAATTGAAGAATCCAACAATCGAGCATACAGACCTTGCAATTTTACAACACGAAGGCTCCGTTGAAGAGGTGTTTGGTAAAAACCTACAAGATTCCGTAAAGGCATCAACGTTAGATGAAGCAACAAAATCACATTTATTGGCTTATGCAGATACGGCTAAAAAGTCAATGTTAGATTATGCAGGATATTTAAAAACAATGCGCAAATCTATGACCCCTGAAAATAGTCGCTCTTTTCGTATAGGCAAGGAGTTATATGATACCAAGTTTAAATATGATATCGCATCAAGCTATTCTGCAGAGGAGATTTATAATAAAGCAGTAAGTCGTAAAGCAGAATTACATCATGAAATGGCTGATTTATCTCGTCAGCTTTGGCCAAAATATTTCCCGAAGGAAGCTATGCCAACTGATAGCTTACAGTTAATCCGCAAGATGATTGATAAACTTTCATTAGTGCATGTTAACCGCGATTCCTTCTTAGAAAGTATTCAAGCGCAGATTCCAGCGTTAATAAAATTCATCAAAGAGAAAGATCTCATTTATATTGATCCATCTAAGCCGTTAGTTGTGCGTAAAACACCTGCTTATATGGAAGGCGGTGGAGCAGGAGCTTCTATTTCGGCACCAGGACCGTATGATAAAGGTGGAAATACGTATTACAATGTTTCTCCTTTAACTGGTTATTCACCTGAGCAAGCAGAAAGTTACTTGCGTGAATACAATCAGTATATTCTTCAGATATTAAATATTCACGAAGCGATTCCAGGACATTACACGCAATTGGTATACAGTAATAATTCTCCTTCCATCATTAAAAGTATCATGGGTAACGGAGCTATGGTAGAAGGATGGGCTGTATATACTGAGCGAATGATGTTAGAAAACGGTTATGGAAATAACGAACCTGAAATGTGGTTGATGTATTACAAATGGCATTTGCGTTCGGTTTGTAATACGATTCTTGATTACAGTGTGCATGTGAAAAACATGAGTGAACAGGATGCAATG
>CAMBYJ010000214.1 GCA_945872015.1 Chitinophaga pinensis
GATCGTGAAGCGGTAATGAGCTTATCACAAAACGAAATTGAAGCAATTAAAAATGGTTGTTCCAATGTAGAACAAATGCATCGTAAAGGTATAGGCATGCGAATTAAAAATCTTGCTTGGGAATATCGTCAGTATTATTATAACGGTGAAGTATCTGGGCAATCATTCACACAACGACTTGCTTATTGGTCTACAGGATTAAAAATTTTTAAGAACAATTGGTTATCGGGCGTTGGAACAGGTGATGTAAATATTGCTTTCAAGGAGCAATATGAAAAAGATAAATCGAAGCTCGAAGAAAAGTGGAGACTGCGTACGCACAACCAATACATCACGTTGGGTATAGCCTTTGGCGTTAGTGGTATTTTATTCTTGATGACAGTATTGTTTTATCCGTTAATTAGTGATCATAAAGCAGCAGGATTTATTTTCTCATCTTTCATTCTGATTGCTGCCATATCGATGCTATCGGAAGATACACTTGAAACGCAGGCTGGCATTACCTTTTTTGCCTTTTTGTATTGTTTGTTTTGGAGAGAGCGTTCCGTTGGCTAATCCTATGGGTTTACCCTAAATTAAAGACCATTCGCCACCTATTTGAAAAATACGATGCGGCCTGTTGTAAATTGCACGTTGCAGAATTGTACACTAACGCTAAATGATTAACGCATCCGACAAGCAGCTTTATCTGGCTACCCGTTTATTAAAAGACGGGCTGATAGAAGAGTGCATCAACGAATTATCGTTGCTGTTGATTCGTTATCCCGATCATGGTCGTGGGAATGCTTTACTCGGACATTTATACATGCGCCACTTATCGAATTTTTCGCTGGCAGAAGAATGTTTTACAAAAGCCATACGCTTTGATCCATTATACCCTGAGCTTTATTACGACTTTGCAGATTTATTAATCCTGATTGAAAAATACACCGAAGCCATTGCTGTTTTAAACAAAGGCTTTGAAATCCCGGGAATAGAAAAAGAAAAGCTTTTACGACTATCTGGATTAGTTTACGAAAAACAACAAAACTACGATCAAGCCATTACTTATTACACCGACGCGATTATTCAGAGTATGTCGGAAGCTACTATCAAAAAACTCCAAAGCGATATACAAAGGTGTATGTTGAAGAAGAGGATTTAGGGAGGAAACAAAATTTTCAAATTAACCGCGATGCCCTTCGAGTCCCGAAACATCGGGATCAGGGACCAAATCGCGTGCACATCATCAAATCTTCAAATTAGCACATCAGCAAATTACCAAGTACAGACCTCTCCCAACCTCTCCAAAGGAGAGGAGTATAGTTTCAAGTCCCTCCTTTGTAGCGAGACTTCGCTAGGATTTAGGGAGGTCTTCAATCTTCAAATTAGCACATCTGCACATTTTCAAATTAATCGCGATGCCTCGCGAGCAAATTACCCCATTAACACATTAGCAAATTAGCAAATTAAATTGGCTTCACCGCCTCCCCCTTCATCATCGACTTAGGCAATACCGTTTTAATTTTTTCTTCTATCTCGTTTTTCAAAAGTTCTAATACATTCTTCTTCACAAAATGTCGGTGAACTACCAAGCCTATTGTTCGGACAGGCACTGGCGTTATAAAGCTACGGATGTACTTGGCATCACGAGCAGGTAAATGAATAGTAGATAAATAAGGTAATAGCGTTGATGCTTCGTTGGCATTTACAAATCGTATCAGACTATCTATAGAACCCGCTTTAAAATCGATGTTTTCTATTCGTGAAGGTTGTGATTTTTTCATGTTACATATCTGTAATGCTTGCGTACGCATGCAATGCCCCTCTTCTAGCAACCATAAATTGCTGGTATCAATGTTTTTTACTGAAACTCTTTTATTGGAAGTAATTTGTTTGTCGTACAACACAAAGGGTTCGCGATATAATTCGGTTTCTACTAACATAGAGTCATCCAATGGTGTGGATATAATTCCTATATCAAGGTCGCGCGATTTTAACTGACGAATAATTTCTTCTGTGGTTTGCTCTCTGACTTCTAACTTTAACAAGGGGTGTTTCCTTGCAAAATCATGTAAAAACAAAGGCAACAAATACGGTGACACTGTTGGAATAACCGAAATAGAAATTCGACCTTTAATTTCTCCCTTGATTTCTTTTACCAATTCTTTCAGTTGTCCAATCTGCGTATTAACCTCTTTTAACTTATCAATTATGATAGCTCCTTCCGCTGTTACATGGACGGGCTTCTTTTTTCTATCAAATAATTTAACCCCTATTTCTTCTTCAAATTTTGATATCATGGTACTTAATGTACTTTGGGATATAAAACATTTCTGGGCCGCAAACTCAAAGTGTTTGTACTCTGCTACCGCAAGGATATACTGAAACTGCTGTATGTTCATCTATTTTATGAATAATATCATCTAAAATATCATTTCTATCAAACAAAAATAAAGACTAAATTTGACAACTTAAACACTCATTACACTAATTTTTAGATTATGGAATCAACAGGAAAATGTCCTTTTAATCATGGTACTGGTCATGTAGGATCAGTAGGGACAACAAACAACGACTGGTGGCCAAATGGCTTAAAGCTGAACACACTTCGTCAGAAATCAGAATTGTCTAATCCAATGGACAAAGACTTTAATTACGCAGAAGCGTTTAAGTCGTTGGATTTAGATGCAGTGAAAAAAGATTTAACCGCTGTAATGACCGACTCACAAGAGTGGTGGCCAGCTGACTTCGGACATTATGGTCCTTTCTTTATTCGTATGGCATGGCATAGCGCAGGTACTTATCGTACTGGTGATGGTCGCGGTGGTGCTGGTGCTGGTCAGTTGCGTTTTGCTCCTTTAAACAGCTGGCCTGATAACGGTAACTTAGATAAAGCACGCCGTTTATTATGGCCAATCAAACAAAAATATGGTAACAAACTTTCTTGGGCCGATTTAATGGTGCTAACAGGTAATGTTGCATTGGAGTCAATGGGCTTTAAAACATTTGGTTTCGCCGGCGGCAGAGAAGATGTGTGGGAGCCAGAACAAGATGTTTATTGGGGAATAGAGAATGAATGGAAGGGAGATAAGCGATACACTGCTGATAGAAATTTAGAAAAACCTTTAGCAGCGGTTCAAATGGGATTAATCTATGTTAATCCAGAAGGCCCGAACGGTAATCCAGACCCGTTAGCGGCAGCTATCGATATTCGTGAAACATTTGCGCGTATGGCAATGAATGACGAAGAAACAGTTGCGCTTATCGCAGGTGGTCACACATTCGGTAAAACGCATGGTGCTGGTGATGCTGCTCTTGTTGGTGTTGAACCAGAAGGTGCAAGCATCGAACAACAAGGATTCGGTTGGATAAGCTCTCACAAGAGCGGTAAAGGTCCTGATACAATTACAAGTGGACTAGAAGTTACATGGACGAACGAACCAACTAAGTGGACGAATAATTATTTCGAAAACTTATTCTCTTACGAATGGGAATTAACTAAAAGTCCTGCAGGTGCTCACCAGTGGGTAGCTAAAAATGCAGAGGCTATTATTCCTGATGCATTCGATTCAAATAAAAAGCAATTGCCAACAATGTTAACAACAGACTTGTCATTGCGTTTCGATCCTGCTTACGAAAAAATTTCTCGTCGTTTTTACGAAAACCCTGATCAGTTTGCAGATGCTTTTGCTCGCGCATGGTTTAAGTTAACACATCGTGATATGGGTCCTCGTGCTCTATACTTAGGTAAAGAGGTTCCTTCAGAAGAATTAATCTGGCAAGACCCTATTCCAGCTGTTAATCATCCATTGGTTGATGCAAATGATATTAAAGAATTAAAAGCATCGATTGCTGCTTCAGGTTTATCAGTAAGTGAAATGGTTTCTACAGCTTGGGCTTCAGCATCTACTTTCCGTGCTACAGATAAGCGTGGTGGTGCTAACGGCTCGCGTATCCGCTTAATGCCTATGCGTAACTGGGAAGTAAATAGCCCAGTTCAATTAAATAAAGTATTAGCAGCATTAGAAACAATTCAAACTGCTTTCAATTCAAAAGGCGATAAGAAAGTTTCATTAGCTGACTTAATCGTGTTAGCAGGCTCTGTAGGAATTGAAACAGCTGCAAAAGCTGCTGGTCATTCGGTTGAGGTTCCTTTTACGGCTGGAAGAATGGATGCTTCTCAAGAGCATACTGATGTAGCTTCAATG
>CAMBYJ010000215.1 GCA_945872015.1 Chitinophaga pinensis
TGTACTGGCAATTTGTACACTCAATCAAAGGAATGAGTGCAGCATGTCGCAGATTTGAAACTCCAGTAACAGGAGGAAATGTGAGCTTCTATAATCAATCGAAATCAGAGCAAGGTGAAGTACCTGTATTTCCTACTCCAACAATTGGAATGGTTGGAATTATTCCTGATAAGCGCAAGCGCATGAGTTTAGATTTTAAGAATGCAGGTGATTCAATTTTCTTGATTGGTACTTCTCGTAATGATATTAACTCATCAGAATATTTATACTCATATTGCAACGTAAAAAACTCACAAGCACCATACATCGATTTAGATGAAGAATTAGATGTGCAGAATGTAGTTAAATCATTGATTGAAGAAAATCTAATTGAAAGTGCGCATGATATTTCTGATGGCGGATTGTTTATCACGTTGCTTGAATCAGCTATGCCTCGCGGATTAGGATTTAAGATTGAGTGCGATGAAGATATTCGTAAAGATGCCTTTTTGTTTGGCGAATCACAGAGTAGAATTGTAGTAAGTGTTAACGAAGAAAAGTTAGATGTATTCACTGCTTTACTTGCTGAAACAAATGTTGACTTTATGAACTTAGGAGAAGTAACAGCTGGCGAAATTCATATTGATGAAACAAATTATGGTTCATCAGCAGACTATAGCACGAAATACAATAATGCGATTGGCGATTTAATGAATGATAGTCATTAATCTTTGAAAATCTTCTTGTAAATTGTTTCGTCGAGGTAAATACGACAAGTATCGTTGATTAATTTACAATTGATTTTGAAATTCTTTTTAGTGCCGTAAATTATTTTCTGATAGGTAATCGACCATTCAGTTGAATTGATTTGCTTCGAACCAACCATTGATAGATCATAACCGAAATCTTCGTCGCTGATTCGCTTTTCTAATACAACTTTATTGTTGCAAAGTGGTCCGTAGAAGAAAGGCATCATTTCGTCGTAGCGTTGATACTTATGCATAATCTGCTGGTAGGATAAAATATCCTCGTTATAAAACAATAGCGGACTACTGAATATTTTTACAGAAGTACTCTGCGCATTTAGTTTTGAAGTGAGCGCAGAAAAAATGATAACAAAAGCAATAAGTATCTTATTTACCATGCTATAAAGGTAAAACATTTTGAAAAACATGAGAATATGTTTTTTCAATTGTAATTAACGGCTAACTTTGGTCGCTTATTCCGAAGAAACATGGATAAGCCTATCGTATGTATTGGAGGTTCGTTAGTTGATGAAACCTTTTACTGTTTACAACCTCCAATCAAAGGGACTAGTAATCCTGCACAGCTTGAATTAAGTGCTGGTGGTGTTGTAAGAAATATCGCTCATCATCTTGCCTTGTTGCATCACAACGTTCAATTGATAACTATTCTTGGTAATGATAAAGAAGGCGACTGGCTGAACGAACAATGTTCGCAAGCGGGAATTGATATGCAACATACGTTTCGTATTGATGGCGTGACTGGAAGATTTACTGCAGTATTAGGCACAGACGGAGAATTATTTGTGGGTACGGTTGTAAACGATTTAGAGCCATTGTTAAATTCATCATTACTAGAAACTAAAATTGAAGTTCTTAAAAATGCAGGACTGATTATCACAGATACAAATATGAACCCTGAATGCATTCAGTGGTTAATTCAATTTTGTTCTGACAATGTGATTCCTTGTATCATCGAGCCAGTATCCATTCCAAAAGCAAAAAAATTAGGTGCCATGGATTTATCAAACTTGTTTTTAATTACACCTAACGAAGTTGAATTATCATCTATTCAAAGTATAGCTTCAGAACCCGGATTGAAGGGAATGATAAACGCATTATTAGCAAGAGGTGTTCAACATGTGTGGTTACGCCAAGGAGAAAATGGTTCTACTATCTATGATAAGAGCAGCCATTTTTCTTTACATGCTCCTGCCGTAAATGTTATAGATACGACTGGCGCTGGAGATGCGGCATTAGCAGGCTGGGTGCATGGATTTGTAAATGAAAAATCGACAGAAGATAAAATCAGATACGGACATACATTAGCGGCGTTAGTACTACAACAAAAAGGAACTATTGTAAAAGGTCTAACTGCAATTAAATTAGAAGAAGAAGTCAACCGTTTATTTCCAAACTAAAATGAACAACTACTTAAATATTCATCCTGAAGTTGCTGATGCATTAAAAAACAATCAGCCTGTTGTTGCGTTGGAGTCGACAATTATCTCTCACGGTATGCCCTATCCGCAAAACGTTGAAACGGCACGAGCGGTTGAAAATATTATTCGTGAGCAAGGTGCTATTCCTGCAACGATAGCGATATTAAACGGACAATGTTGTGTTGGATTAAACGAAGAACAACTTGAATATTTAGGTCAGGCAAAGGACGTATGGAAAGTGAGTCTGCGTGACATGCCTTATGTAATTGCAAAGAAATTAGCGGGTGCTACAACAGTTGCTGCTACGATGCGTATTGCTGCAATGGCAGGAATAAAAGTATTTGTTACTGGTGGAATTGGTGGCGTGCATCGCGAAGCACAACAAACGATGGATATCTCTGCAGACTTAACTGAGATGAGTAACACGAATGTTGCTATTATATCAGCTGGTGTTAAATCAATTTTAGATATTGGATTAACCTTAGAATATCTAGAAACATTAGGCGTCCCTGTTGTTACCTATTCACAAAAAGAATTTCCAAGTTTTTATTCCAGAGAAAGCGGATATGCATCTCCGTTATCATCTGATTCTGAAAAAGAAATTGCAGAAATTTTAAAAGCCAAGTGGGATTTGAATATTAATGGATCGGTATTAATTGCGAATCCGGTTCCGAAAGAAATGGAAATTCCTTTTGCAGAAATTGAAAAGACAATTCAACAAGCACTAGAGGAAGCAAAGTCGGCAGGAATAAATGGTAAAGAAACTACCCCCTTTTTATTGAAGCGCATTGCGGAGATCACAGGAGGCAATAGTTTAGCGACAAACATAGCATTAATTAAAAATAATGCACTTTTAGGGGCGAACGTAGCTATTTGCTTGGCGAAAATCAGTTAATCGAAAAGATTTTCCTTTACTCGCATTGGTTCAGGTCGTAACTTTGTACGCGATAAGCAAAACCTATCCATGTCATTTAAGAAATCGAGCTGGTTATTAATTTTAGTTGTTATTTTCTTAACGACTGATGTTGCATTTAGTGATTCTACGAATTATAAATCTTATCGAAATAGCACATCACGGTCTCAATTCATAAGCTCCTATCAAAAATCTTTTGAAGAAAAGTTAGACAGTTTAGAAGAGCGTACCGAAGAGCTAGAAGATCAAAAATCAATTTTGTTGATTGAGATGGGTAATAGAAAACACAAGATTGAAAAATTGCGTTCTGATTCAGCTAATCATATTGTGCAATTGAATTTAGAAAACTCTCGCAGCGAATCGTTATCGGAATCATTGCAATATTTATTCATTATCATTTTGTTCTTTGTGCTTTTTGTCTTGATTCAATTCGGAATAATCTTTTATGCTATCAAACGCATTACTTCACAACCCGTGAGTCAAAGTAATAACAATAGTAACGTTATCGGACAAGTACATTCTAATCCACAGTTAGAGAGTTTAGAGATGCTTAAAAACAAAGGCTTTATTTCCGAAGAAGAATATTTTCGCCAGCGTCAGTCGTTGATGGCACGTCAGGCATAGTTCACAATTTCAATAATCTTTCTTACCTCGTATTCATCAGCAATGAAATTTTCTTTTTGTGTGATTGCAGCGCTATGAATTTGAGTTATGTTTGAATTCGTTAGTAATTCCGAGATATTTGAACTTCTAACCCCACCACCAGCAATAAAATTTAATTGAGTTTCAAATCGATTAATCATTGATTCAATCATTAACTTTCCTTGTAGGGCACTTGCTGAACAAGCTGTTGTGAGGACATTACTTACTCCACAATTAATCAATGTTTGTAATCCAGCTTCGTAATCTACCACCTCATCTATCGCACGATGGAAAGTTGTCGACTTCTTATTGGAAGCATTCACAAGCAAATCTAACTGCGAGGCATTAACGCTCTTATTAGCATTCAAACAGCCGAA
>CAMBYJ010000216.1 GCA_945872015.1 Chitinophaga pinensis
TCACAACCCGTGAGTCAAAGTAATAACAATAGTAACGTTATCGGACAAGTACATTCTAATCCTCAGCTAGAGAGTTTAGAGATGCTTAAAAACAAAGGCTTTATTTCTGAAGAAGAATATTTTCGCCAGCGTCAGTCGTTGATGGCTCGTCAGGCATAGTTCACAATTTCAATAATCTTCCTTACCTCCTCTTCATCAGCAATGAAATTTTCTTTTTGCGTGATTGCAGCACTGTGAATTTGAGTAATGTTTGAGTTCATTAATAAGTCTGATACATTGTTACTTCTAACTCCACCACCTGCAATAAAATTTAATTGAGTTCCAAATCGATTAATCATTGATTCAATCGTTAGTTTACCTTGCAAGGCACTTGCTGCTCCCGCTGTTGTTAACAAATTACTTACTCCACAATTAATCAACGTTTGTAATCCTGCTTCATAATCTAACACCTCATCAATTGCACGATGAAAGGTAGTCAACTTCTTATTGGAAGCATTCACAAGCAAATCTAACTGCGAGGCATTAACGCTCTTATTAGCATTCAAACAGCCGAAAACAAATCCATCTGCTCCAAGATTATCAAACTCTTTTATTTCTTCAACCATTTGATTAATTAAATCATCATCACAAATAAAATCTCCAGCTCTCGGCCGAATCATAACCATGATAGGTCCTTCAAATATTTTACGTACTGCAATAAAATTATCTATTGATGGAGTTAAACCACCAACTGCATAATTATCGCAAAGCTCGATGCGAGACACCTTGCATGCTTGCGCGATTGCAACTGAGTCAGGATGAAAGACGGCTAATTCAAAAATCATCTTAATCTTTTAGCAAGCATTCTGCTTCTTTAATAACATCAGCACCACCTGGAAGCTTATAAGTATAGGTAAATCCTTTGCGTAATGCGAAGGCTCCGATTTCTCCTTTTTTATTCACTGCTAAAAATCCAATTTGCATATCAGCAATTTTATCTTTTCGTAGTTTATACATACGTTCTACTCCAATCTTACATGCTTCTAATGGCGACTTACCATAGCGCATGGCTTCTACGATTGTATGCGAACCACAAATACGAATTACTTCCTCCCCTACTCCAGTTGATGTAGCTGCACCGACTTCATTATCGACATACAAACCAGCACCAATCACAGGCGAATCACCTACACGACCATGTAATTTAAAAGCCATTCCACTCGTAGTACAAGCTCCACTAAAATCACCGTTAGAATCCATAGCAATCATACCAATTGTATCATGATTACCTTGCCCGCCTTTTCCTTTCTCCTCTTTTTGTTCACGCATATACTTGATGGTATCCATCGGATTATAATTATGCGTCTTTAACCATTCCTTCCAGATCTGCTCACTCTTAGGCGTCAATAAATTTTCTTGCTTGAATCCATTTTGTAATGCAAATTGCAAAGCACCATCACCTACTAAAATTACGTGAGGTGTTTTTTCCATCACCATGCGTGCGACAGAAATCGGATGCATAATATTTTGAAGGAACATAACGGAACCGCAGTTACCCTTTTCATCCATGATACAAGCATCAAGCGTAACATTCCCATCACGATCAGGCAAACCACCGTAACCTACACTTGTATCATCAGGATCGGCTTCAGGCACACGCACACCTGCTTCTACTGCATCTAACGCACGACCACCTTTTGAAAGGACTTCCCAAGCAGCAGCATTCGCTTTCACATTTGGTGCCCACGTAGAAATCACTAATGGAAATCCTGCTCTTGAATCATCAGCAGATTTATTTTCAGCTACTGCAGGTTTTCTTAATAACATCAAACCACTTGATGCCAACAGCGATTTAAATAAAAATTGTCGTCTTTGCATAATTTTATTTTTCAGATACTGTTATTTCATCACAGAAAATATAAGCTTCGCCTCCTGCACCTAAATGCCAAGAAGGTAATTTTCCGAAATTATAAGCTTTTACTTTCATATACTTTGCCCTCTGCGGAAGGAAAACTAATTCAGGATGTACAACCTGTGGAGTATAATCTTTCGCATCTACTTTCACATCCATTCGTCCTGCTAACGTCCACGCAATACCGTCAATCGACAATAAAACATCAAATCTGGTTGGCATTAAAATCCATGCGCGTGTATCCTGCAAGAAACCAGGCATAACACGACCAATCGTTTCTTCCTTATCGAACGTAAATACTACTTCCATATCTTGATCCTGATATCCGTGCCAGTCGCCCTTGCGCCACTCTACATTTCCGTTCACTCCATCAATTAAACTCTGCGGACCTTCAGCAGCATATTGACGACCTGGAGTACTTAATAAATCAACTTTCCAATTTGGATGAGGTAATTTATTGAAGAAACCTGTAGCTCTTCCACTCTTAACATTCATGGAATACGAATAAGCACTCACTGATGAAGTTGAGTAAATATAAAACGGTTTCGTATACTCAAGAATTGAGGTTGTATCGTTATTTAACCAATAACGCATAGGTAACGAATCTGGATTTGAAATAGTCACTAAAAGACTATCAGCAAAATTTCGTTTGTTAGTAATTATAAACGGAGCATTGATAAATCCAGAAGGTAACAATCGGCCAGACTGTTCTGAGTTAGCACCACGACCTTTATTAGGATAATCTTTAAGCACTGATTCGAAATAACAACCATTTTTAATTCTATCATAAGAGATTAAATTATTATCGTATACAGCACCGTTATAACGAAGCGACTCCACATAGAATGATTTTGGATTTTGCTTAATTGCAGTGATGTCTATTTTTTTTCCGTTTTCTAAATTGATTATAACATGATCAAATAACGGGGCCCCGATTGCATATTGCGTACTACCAGGTGTAACAGGATACAATCCTAATGCACTCCAAACATACCATGCAGACATTTGTCCGCAGTCTTCATTACCTGGCAATCCATCAAACGTTGTATTATACAAACTATCTACAACGCGATGAACAATCTCTTGTGTCTTCCAAGGTTTACCAATATAGTTATACAAATAGGCCATGTGATGACTCGGCTCATTGCCATGCGCATACTGCCCAATTAATCCAGTAATATCTGCTTGTTGTCGACCTGTAGTAGATGTTGGTGCATTGAATAATCCATCTAATTTTTTATCAAACTGATCGATGCCGCCCATCATGTCAATCATACCTGGAATATCCTGAGGAACAAAGAATGAATACTGATAACTGTTGGCTTCAGTATAATGATTATTCACTTCTAATGGATCAAACGGTGATAACCAATTACCATTTCGTCGAGGACGCATAAAGCCTGTTGAATGATCGTAAAGATTACGATAAGAAAACGCAAGTCTATTGTAATATAAAGCTTGATCATTTTTACCTGCGTATTTAGCAATTTGTGCAACGCACCATGCATCGTAAGCATACTCTAATGTTTTAGAAACCGATTCTGACTCATCGTCAATTTGTAAATAATTATTGGCATTAAATGCGGGCAATCCTAAATGATTCCAATTCGCACTTTTCTTTGCTGCTTCAAATGCTAGTTGAACATTGAAATCAGTTATGTCTTTTGTTAAAGCATCTGCAATTACAGATACAGAATGATATCCAATCATACAATCAGTTTCATTCGCACCAAGCTCCCATACTGGCAATCGCCCACCTTGTTCATATTGAGCCAAAAATGTTTTTATAAAATCAAGTGAACGTTGCTTGTCTATTAAAGCATACATGGGATGTGCTGCGCGAAATGTATCCCACAAACTAAAAACAGAATATTGCGTATAGCCCTTAGCGATATGAATTTTATTATCTCTACCGCGATACTTTCCATCTATATCAGAATATACATTCGGAACTATCATCATATGATAAAGCGAAGTATAAAAATTTGTCAGGTTTCGTTTTGATGCATCATAAACTGCAATACGACCTAACTCTTTATTCCAATAAGCTCTTGCTTCTGTTTGAATTTGCAAGAATGTTTTTTTACCGATTTCAGCAATGCGATTATTTCTTGCACCTTCAGCAGAAACAGAAGAAATACCTGTTCGGACTTCAACA
>CAMBYJ010000217.1 GCA_945872015.1 Chitinophaga pinensis
AACAGGACTAGACTGTGACTTAGATGAATTAGACACTTGTGAAAAGTGCTACAACCAATTAGTTGTATGGAACCCAGAAGATCAGGAAATCGTAGGTGGGTACCGTTATATTCGTTGCGGCGATGCAGAAATAAACTCGAACGGCGAATACAACCTAGCAACTACAGAATTATTTCATTTCTCTGAAAAATTCAAAAAAGACTTTTTGCCTTATACAATTGAATTAGGACGCTCTTTCGTTCAGCCTAAATATCAACCTCGTCCTGAAAACCGCAAAGGATTATTCTCGTTGGATAATTTATGGGATGGACTAGGTGCTTTGATAATTGAAAACCCCGACATTAAATATTTCTTCGGAAAAGTTACTATGTATCGCCATTTTAATTTACTCGCAAGAGATTATATTCTCTCTTTTATGCAGCATTATTTTAGTGATCCAGACCAACTGGTAACGCCCATACATTCGCTTCCGATAACAAGTGATGTAACTGAATTCATCAATGAAATAAAAACTCTTGATTACAAAGAAGGACACAAAATTCTTAATGTGAAAGTAAGAGCATTAGGAGAAAACATCCCTCCACTAATCAACTCTTACATGAACTTATCTCCTACAATGAGAACTTTCGGTACATCTTCAAACGAACACTTTGGAGATGTTGAAGAAACAGGAATCCTGGTAACGTTGGAGGATATGTATGAATCTAAAGTAGGCAGACATATTAACACTTATACTAAAGGAAACTAAATTGAATGAAAGCAATATTTGTAAAAAGCTCTGTTCAAATAAGTCAGCTCCCATCCGCCGAAATTCCTGAATTTGCTTTTATTGGACGAAGCAACGTAGGTAAATCTTCATTGATAAATACACTAACTACTTCTAAAGGATTAGCTAAAACATCTGGCAGTCCGGGAAAAACACAAACCATCAATCATTTTATCATCAATGAGAAATGGCACTTGGTTGATTTACCTGGCTACGGATTCGCAAAAGTATCACAGGCTACACGCGCCGAGTGGGAGACGTTAATGAAATCTTATTTCTTAAACAGACAGCAATTAATCACAACATTTGTTTTAATTGATATACGTTTAGAACCGCAGAAAAACGATTTAGACTTTATTGAATTTTTAGGAATGAATGGTGTTCCATTTTCAATTGTATTTACCAAAGCGGATAAATTAACGCCAAATCAGGCTTTGAAAAAAGTAAATGACTATAAAGCTTCTTTATTAAACTCATGGGAAGAACTTCCTCCTATATTCGTTACATCAGCAACCAATAAGACAGGTAAAGAAGAGCTACTGCAATATATTCAAGGACTAATCTGATTATTTTATAACCTTTGCTGCTTTCCCAAATTTATTAGCAAACTCTCGCATTTCCTTCGATAATTCTTTATCACTTGTAGCGCGCTCATATGAATCAGCCATACTTCTAAGCGTTTCATAAGTAAAAAACTGCATCTCTTCAACGGTCATTTCAGTTGTCCATAAATCGATGCGCATGGTGCTTTTTTCAATTTTATCCCAGAAGGCCAACATCATCGCTTTAGATTCCTTCTTTCCATCTAGACCCGAATCTTCTGCCATCCATTCAATTTTAACAGGGTGCTTTTCATTATTAAGGGCTACCTGAATGTTAATATCAGATTGCTTAGCGATCTCATTTGTGCTCATATTTGTGATTTATAAAATACGAGTCAAAAATAAGCATAAACAACTATTTTAATCGATTATTACCTACTATTTAGCATACAAATTCACTAAATTCGCCTTTCCTTTTATCAATAAATTAATTGAAAAAACTAATTGTAATATGGACTGTAATTTTAGTTGTCTCTTGTCAGACAACTCTTTTTGCGCAGTTCAGCAGAGGTTATCAAATGACTTTTGGTAAAAACAGAGTTCAATACACTGATTTTCTTTGGACCTTTTACCGATTTAAAAACTTTGATACTTATTACTATTTAGGTGGTCAGGAACTAGCACAATATACCGGTAGAGTTGCAGAAAATGAAATCGCTGAAATTGAACAATTATTCGATTATAAAATTAATGGTCGTTTTCAATTTATTATTTATAACAAGTTAACCGATTTTGAACAAAGTAACATTGGATTAGGATCAGAAGATTTAAACACTAACACTGGTGGATTAACGAAGATAGTTGGGAATAAAGTATTAGTTTATTACGATGGAGATTATCGTCACTTTAAAGAGCAACTAAGAGCGGGTATTGCACAGGTATTAATTAACCAACTACTGTACGGAGGTTCAGTTAAAGAACGCGTACAAAGTGCTGCTTTAATTAATTTCCCTGATTGGTACATTAATGGATTAATAACATATGTAGCTAAAGGATGGTCGCTTGAAAACGATAACCAATTAAGGTCATTGATAATTGGAAAGGGTGTGAAAAATTTCAATACCCTCAGCGAAATAAATAGTACGCTTGCAGGTCAATCATTATGGAATTTTGTGATTGCACGATATGGTCCTAGCACTGTATCTAACTTGATATACATGTCGAGAGTAAATAAAAATATTGAAGGAGGCTTTGTGTATGTTATTGGCTCATCACTGAAAGAACTAAATAAAAACTGGAAAGAATATTACACGCAGGTTTATAAAAATGATGACTCACTTTTTGTTGATATAACGCAAAAACCAGTTCTCGTTTTTAAAAAGAAGGTAAAGAACATTACTCAATTAAAATTAAGTCCTGATGGTAATTCAATTGTATATGTAGAGAATAATGCTGGCAAGTACAAATTATTTACTTACGATCTAATCAGAAAAAAAAGAAAAAAGCTTTTCAAAGGCGGATATAAGCACGAGAATATAATAATTGATGAAGCAAATCCATTAGTTTCATGGCATCCATCAGGAAAATTCGTAGCTGCTATTTTTGAGAAAAAGGGTAAATATCGTTTAGACTATTTCGAGTTAGGAAAAAAGGCAAAACATACATCTAATAAATTCTTTTATTTCGATAAAGTTCTTGACTTTTCTTATTCATCAAGCGGTAACGATATTGTACTAAGTGGAGTTCAGAAAGGACAATCCGATATTTTTATTTTTAATCCGAGAACAAAATTCATACGACAAATAACGAGTGATCGCTGGGATGATGCCAATCCTAAATTTGTAATGAACGATCAATACATCGTGTTTCAATCGACGCGATATTCAGACTCATTAAAAACAACCAGCTTTAAGCAAAAAGAAGAATTATTTACTTCAAAAACTTCTGATTTGTTTCTATACGATTGTTTGAATTTTTCACCTAAACTTATTCAGTTAACCAATACACCGCTTGTAAATGAAACTAGTCCGCTTATGATTGACAATGCGCACTTCATGTTTTTAAGCGATATATCAGGAATTAAAAATCGACAATTAGCAACATTAGATAGTACAATTGCATATATCGATACTAGCATCCACTACAAGTATCTTGTTAGTGTTGAAAATATCAGTAATTATAAAAATGACATCTTACTGCAAGATGTAAATAGCAATAAGACAAAAAATGTTTTTATTAATTACAATCATGCTCGTTTCAAATTATATCTAGGCAATAATTCAGAATTAGCGAATCAACCTTCAGTAAAAATCAATAAAACAAATCATCGCAAGCAACAAGACAAAGAAGGTATTCCAAAAGAGAGACAAAAAGATATTAATACAATTATCGACCTAACAGAGATTAAACAATCCACAATAAATACAAAAGACACTAACACTATACCGTCATCTAATTCATTTATCGCCGATTTTCCTAAAAACAAAAAAAGCAATAACAAGATTTTAAGTACAACAGAAATCAAAAATGAATCATTAGAAATTACGAAAACCGATACTGTTTTTTATAAGATGCCCAAGCAACGTAATTATGATATCACGTTCGCTCCTACATATGTACTTACCCAATTAGACAACACCCTTATAAATGAAACATATCAAACATTTACTGGTGGTGCAGTTTTCTTTGATCCAGG